>SYHM01000097.1 GCA_005799205.1 Planctomycetia bacterium
GGCGACGATGAGCGCGTGAGCGTGCCGTGCGTTCATAGTGACGCCGTCCCGCGCATCTGCATCGGCTGGATGATGATCCAGCATCCACACATCCACAACAGGACCGCAACCGTCCACCACGGGATCGCAGCCGCGAGTGCACGGTGCGCGGTACGCCCCAGCGAACGCCAGACCATCCATCCAGAGATGAGGAGCCCGAGTTGCAAGAGCACGAGTTCAGCTGGCTGCAACCACGGTGGAATCTCACCGCAGCAGGATGCCGCCCACTGCGGTTGGCCGAACCATCCAATGCCGACATCATTGAACGCGCGCTGCATCACGGGAATCGCCGTCGACGCACCGGTCACGAGATGAAAGCACCAGTGGATGCACCACATTGCGGCACCAAGTGGCACGAGTGCGTGCGCCCCGAGGCAGAACGTCTCTCTCCAAGACTTGCCGCTGGCGCAGGCCGAGACGCACGCGGCGATCATGAGTGCGCAAGCGGGCACCACGAGAATCGCGGCTCCAGTCGCAAGCGCCTCTGCGATCACAATGTTGATTCCCCCTAGGACGCGGGCGCCGCGGGCGACTGTGTCGATCCACCCTTCCGTCATTCCAGCGGCGTTTGCAAAGGCACCCCACGTCAAAAGCGTGAGGAGTGCCGCAACGTCACGACGAGAGGCGATTCGTCCGATCGACGATCCCCACGCCGGCGAGGAGAGCGACGATGAGAGCGTCGCTGCGCGAATGCCGACATTGCCGTGGGGGCAGCCATCCACGCAGTCGAGGCAGAATGTGCAGTCGAAGTTGCCCCGCTTCGCTGGCTGAAAGAGTTCGAGTTCGCACCCGGGCACATCGATTCGAAGTGGCACACTGCGCGAGGTCCGATCGCTGGCTCGCGAACCGCGAATGCACTCGTGACCGGTGCATGTCTCGCACGTGGAAGGTGAGATCACGCTGACCGTCAGCGGCGCGACAAGACTCTGTGCCATGTGCAACTGGCCGATTGGACAGACCCACTTGCAGAACGATCCGCCGCGAAAGAGTCCATCGACGATGAGGATCGCCCCGAAGTATCCAACGATGATCCATGCGGTCGCGGTCGGGCTCGCCCACAGATCGAATGCCTCATAGCAGATGAGCCACGCCGCGATGAGCCCACCGGCGAGCCATTTCGATCGCAGACGCTCAGGCCACCGGTAGCGCGGACGCCACCATGACCGAAGCCAATTGCGCGGGGCGATCAGCGGACAACTCATGCAGAGAAAATTGCCGCCACACAGCAGCACGACGACGATGAGGCCGCGCCAATGAGTCCATGGGAGCGTTCCGGCGAGATTCGATGGTCCATCAGCGGGCCCCAGAAATCCATCAATCACGATGAGGAGTGCCGCGCCAACGAGAACCCATCGAATCGTGGTGCGGACCGGGCGCGTTCGAATCCCCGCACCGATCCATCGCACGCGCAGTAGATCGAATGGAGCGGCCACGGTGCGTCGTGCGCGGGGCCGCGTCATCGCTGCGCGAGTCGAGGGCGCCCGTCGACCGACCACACCGAGCGCGCGCAGAATCAGAAAGACCGCAACTGGCAACATGACGAGTTGACCAGCGGTCCACATGAACGCGCCCGCGAATTGTTGATCGTGCACCGGATCCCACCCAAAGGCGACCGTCGTTGATTGATAGTTCGCGTACCAAACTCGATCAGAGAATGCGATCAGCGACGAGAAAATCGTGTTTTGCACATCAGCGGTAAGCAGATAGACGACAAGGGCGCCATCACTCCAGCGCCCCTTCCACGGCCAGGGCTGCACAATCTGCCACCAAAAGAGCACCGCTCCCAACAGAAACGAGGCGTGTTCACACTTGTGGATCAAGGGCGACTCGAGGGCTGCGCCGTAGAAGGCGGGGGTGTGCCAGGTCCACGTGACCACTGCGAGTGAGAGCCATCCCACGGCGGGCGAGAGCACGCGGCCAACGCAGCGACGCACTGCAGGGCTCGCGAGGAATGGACCGACCACGGTCGTGCGAATGACGCGCGGCAGTCCGCGCAGCACTGGTACTCCTGGCGCACCAAGCACGAGCAGTGGCGCGACCACCATGATGAGCAGCCAGTGTTGCACCATGTGCACCCACAACAACAGATGTCCGAGCGACTCAATCGGCGAGGCAACCGCGAGCGTGAGTACCGCGAGTCCCGAAAAGAAACACGTGGGCCGCCAGCGTGGAAACCCGCTGACTCGACCGACAAGTCCCCGTCCTCCCCGCGCATAGAGCAGCGCAACTGTCACGACAACGCAGATGAACCACGGGTCGAAAGTCCAACTGGAGAAGATGGCGCTCGTCACACTCAGCGCGCAGTCGCATCGCCCACGGGCAGGGGCAGTTGCGCTCCGGGAATGAGTGCATCAGGTTCGTTGTCGGGATGCAGCGTCGCGAGAAACGCGACGACAGCCGCAGTCTGCGCACTGTCGAGGTTCTTGCCGTACGCGGGCATGTTGCCACCCCCCTGCTGCACTTGTCGAACAAGCTGGTCATACGAGAGTCGCGTTGCAATCTCATCGAGCGCAGGACCGCGCTTGCCACCGTGACCATCGAGTTCATGACAGTTGCGGCACTGCGCGTATTGAAAGACGACGGCCCCCTGCATCTCCAGCGGCGTGCGACCTTGTGTGAACTTGGCGGGGGTTGGGAGGGACGACCAACCATCCATCACCGGAGACCATGGGCTCGTGGTTCCTTCCCACGTGAGCGCGACAATGGCCATCACCGTCAGAAGCGCGATGAGCACCATCGCGGGTCGGCGGCTTGGCGCGCGCTCGCCCGAGTTCGAAAGAAATGGGATCGCGAGCAGAATGACGACTCCAGCTGCCGGTGCAATCAACATGATGGCCGTTTCAGATGCAGGAGGCAAGAGACTCACCGCACCAAAGAGCCACATGAATGGATAGTCCGGGCGAGGATTCGTGTTGATCAGTGTCGGGTCTGGCATGCCGCCAGGACCGAATGGACCAAACACCGCCGCGAGCGCGACAATCGCGATAAGACACACACCGCAGAAGACCATGTCACGCTGCGCTGCATCTGGGACGAACGGAACTCCATCGGTGCGCATGCGCTCTTCGAATTCGCGGCGGTAGGTCGACGGAACAACGATCGCGCCTGGCTTAGGCATCTCGCTGATTCCATTCTTGATGATGAGAACCATGTGCAGTCCCACAAGCGCGATTGCTGCGCCAGGAAGTACGAAGACATGCAGCGCGAAGAAACGATTGAGCGTTTCTCCGCCGATGATCGGGCCACCGAGCAGCAACGCGCGCACCTGATCACCCACAAGCGGAATGCGGTCAGCGATTGCGGCGCCGATCCCGAGGCCCCAATATGCGTCCTGGTCCCATCGCATCACCTGACCTGTGAATGCGAGCGCGAGCGTTGTCAAGAGCAGGAACACTCCCGTGATCCAGTTCAGTTCGCGCGGGTACTTGTACGACGCGTGCAAGAAGACCTGCACCATGTGGATCGCCATCATGACGACCATCGCATTGCTCGACCAACCGTGGAGCGCCCGAAGCATCCACCCCATCGGAACTCCCTGATCGATGTAGTTCAGACTCTCCCAGGCTTGCGCTGCGCTGGGGGCGTAGACGGTCGCCAGACAGACCCCGGTCACGAGTTGGATCGTGAAAAACATCAGCGTCGCGCTGCCGAAGACATACCACCACTTCGCGTTGCGCGGCACATGGTGAAAGAGAAGCGGCGCGACGAATGCAACAACGCCCGTGCGCTCTTCGATCCATCGCATCGTTGCCTTGGCGAAGTTCATGTCGACTCTTCCAACCCGGGAAGTCGTCCCGCATCGATGAGCAGCCGCGTTCCTTGCACCTTCCACGCGTACTCAAAGAGCCCGCGCGGAGGTGGACCTGCAGCGCGCGAGCCATCCTGGTAATAGACCCCGCCGTGACAGGGGCACATAAAGAGCTTCGACTGCTCGAACCAGCGCACGGGACATCCGAGGTGGGCGCAGTTGATCGCGAAGACCTGAAAGTGAGTTGCGTCGATGCACCGCACCCAGCATGCGGTCTTCGCACTGTCGCCATCGGTTGGCTGGCGGATCGGATTCAAGAAGGTCGCAAACCGCGTCTGGCCTGAAGGAAACGTCGAGAGTTCACCGAGATCGACCCAGAGATTTGAGGATCGTTTCGTTGCAGGCCCGACGAGGTAACCGACAATCGGAATCGATGTGAGCACTCCACCGATGCCAAGAAGGCCCGCTCCAAGTTTGAACATGAAGCCACGGCGAGCATCTGCCGGTGCGGATGACGGAGGCTTGGTCGCGCCACACCCGCATCCGCCGCATCCACACTGATTCCCTTGCGCTGTCATGGAGTACCTCCCGACGAAGTTCGATCACGGTGCGATGACATGAACTGCACGACGTTGGCCACTTCCTGTGCAGTGAGGCCGCGCGGATGGTCTGGCATTGCGTCGTTCCACGCTGGCATTCCAAGCGCGCTTCTGCCGTACACGACCGCCGACCACAGTCCCTGATCTGAGATCAGCCTCAGATACATCGGATCGATCACGCTGCCAGCTCGGCCGCCAGTGCCATGGCAGCTGGCACAGGCCGAATCAAAGGTCGCAGCACCCGCGAGTGCGTCTCCAGCCACGACGACTGGTGAGATGCCTGCGCCGCCCGCGGCACTGCCGTCACTCCACAGGGCGCGCATGCCACGCACAAGCGAGGCGACATCCGCAGGCGTGAAGGGGCCTCCATCACTTTGCGCAAAGGCAGGCATCGACCGTCCCTGGCCATGCGCGATGGCGTACGTGACAACATCATCGGTCGCGACCTTCCAATATTGCGCCGATTGCAGCGGCAGCGCAGCACCCTCCGCACCCTGTGAGTGACAGCCGCGGCAGTTCGTGTCAAACGTCTGCTGGACCCACGCGCTTGTGTCACCTGGCTTCGCCGCGGCGGAGGGACGGTCTTGCGGGCGATCACATCCGACGAGTGCGGCCAAGAGCATCAGAGCGATGGCGAGACGATGAGAGTGCACTCGCGTCATCGTTCACCCCCCTGTTCGACCTGCAACCGCTGCGCGAGTGGTTGACCCGCACGCGTCGAAATCATCCCAGTGCGACCCACGATCCATCCGCACACCACCCCGAACGCGAACTGACTTGCGAGAAACCAAGGCCAACTGATGTACCGCTCGAGCGTGGGATTGACGATCCCAAGACTCGCCCACACCAATCCAGTCACAATGGCTGGGACGAGCAGGCCACCAGTGATGAGGGGGCGCCGGGGCATCATCGGCAGTGCCGTCGTATACAGCAGTCCTACAGCGATCGACATGACCGCGTGGATCCCCGCCGCAGTCATGAACCATCCAGGATGAAAGAGTTCGAGTGCCTGCTGATCACTCAGCCCGACCCCTGGAACGACCGCACCCGCGAGCAGATTGATCGGCAACCAGACACTGTGATGCTCCGAAAGCCCCCATGCGCATGCGACGATGGCCATGGCCACTCCGCCAACGAGTCCGCCACGAATGCCACCACGAATCGGATGCATCTGCTGCGGAAACGCCGGCCGCGCCTCAACCCGCGCAGGTGCCGCCACCGAATAGTCCGGCGCGGCCTGGCGCAGCAACTCGTCTGGAATCTCCTCAAGCCGTTCATCGGGAAAGATCGCGCGAAACCACAGGACCGCTCCATAGAGCGCCGTCCCCACGCCAACCACGAGGACATACATGTTGGTCACAATGGCCGCCCCGAGCAGCGCAATGCCAAGGGCAGTAACCAGAGGACCGGCGCTAGGCCGTGGAATCGCGCGACTGTAGGGAACTTCGTTCGCACGCGATGATGATGAGTATGCAGATGGTTTCATTCAGCGCCCAACGAGATACACGGTCACGAAGACAACGATCCAGACCGCGTCAACAAAGTGCCAGTACCAACTGACCAGGTCGACGGCGTGTGCGTGACGCGGCTTGACGCACCCGAGCACCCCAAGCACGAGCACAGTTGACAGCAGCATCAGCCCAACAATGACATGAAAGAGATGCAGTCCCACGAGTGAGTAGAAGGTCGTACCGAAGAGATTCGTCGATGGATACAAGCCGTGATCGTGCATCAATCCAGACCATTCGACGACCGTGCCGCCGACAAAGCACGCTCCAAGCCCGATCGTGATCGCAAGCCAGAGCCAGCACCTTGCAGCCTCGCCGCGCTCCAGCGTGCGCACCGCTGCGATCGCGGTGAATGAGCTCGAAATGAGTGCGATCGAGTTCACGAGCACGAGCCCAAGCCCGAGCACCTCGGCAGGTTGGGGGCCAGTGGCGCTCTTACCGATGTAGAACAAGTAGGCAACGACGAATGTCAGAAAGATGCAGCTCTCTGCCGTAATGAGGCAGATCATGCCAACCTTGCCTCGTGTTGGATGGATCGCTGTCACGCTCGCTCCTGATGAGAGTCGGCGTCGTGCGGATTCTTGATGTCCCACAGCGGGCGTGCTGATCCGACGGTTGGAACTTGATCAAAGTTCCATTCGGGTGGCGGGCTCGTCGTCGACCATTCCAGCGTCCAGGCGTTCCATGGATCGTTGCCAGCGCGTGCACCCTTGCGAAGCGACGCGATGACATTCCAGAGAAACACAACGATCGCAGCCGCTTGAATGACGACTCCCAGCGATGAGAGCAGGTTCCACAGTTCAAGGCCACGATCTGGCTGATACATGTAGATGCGCCGCGGCATGCCGAGGATCCCTGAGAGATGCATCGGAAAGAAGGTCAGGTTCATTCCCACGAGCAACAGCCAAAAGAACCACTTCCCAAGATGTTCGTCAAGCATGCGACCAGTGGCCTTCGGGAACCAATAGAAGAATCCACTAAAGATGCCAAAGACCGTTCCGCCGAATAGCACATAGTGAAAGTGACCGACGACGAAATAGCTGTCTGAGAGTTGCCACGTGAACGGCACGATCGCAAGCATCACTCCTGTGAGCCCGCCGAAGATGAACATCCCGACAAATGCCGTTGCAAAGAGCATCGGGGTCGCGAAACGAATGTGCCCTCCCACCATCGTGCCGATCCAGTTGAAGATCTTGATTCCGGTTGGGACCGCGATGAGCAGCGTGCTCGCTGCAAAGAAGGCGTTGAGTGCGGGACTCATGCCGATGGCGAACATGTGATGCGCCCAGACTCCGAGTGAGATGAACCCGATCGAGACGGTCGCGGCAACCATCAGGGGATAGCCGAAGATCACCTTGCGACTGAACACAGGGATGACTTCTGAGATAAAGCCGAACGCGGGAAGCACAAGAATGTAAACCTCAGGGTGGCCGAAAAACCAGAACAGGTGTTGCCACAGGATCGACGATCCGCCATTTTGAGTATCAAAGAAGTGTGTGCCGATCGATCGGTCGAGCAGCAACATGATCTGCGCGCCGGTGAGCACGGGAATCGCAATAATCACCAGCACACTGACCACGAGCATCATCCAGCCCATCAGCGGCATGCGCATGAGGGTCATCCCGGGGCAGCGCATGACGAGAATGGTCGCGAGGATGTTGATCGCAGTCGTGATGCTGCCGAATCCGCTCACCATGATGCCGAGAATCCAATAGTCCGTCGCATTCCCCGGAGAGAATGTGCGGTTTGTCAGGGGCGCGTAGGCGAACCATCCAACGTCGGGAGCCGCGGCCGTGCCGTACAGCCC
>SYHM01000098.1 GCA_005799205.1 Planctomycetia bacterium
GGACTGACCCAATCAAGTTCACGAACCAGCGCCGCATACGTCGCGGTCGCCCGCTCGAGGGCGGCGCGTTTCGCGTCGGCGGTCGCAGTAAACCATCCATTCTTGTCGAGCCAGTAGGGAAGCCATGGGACGCCGTAGTAAGTCCACTTCGTGTCTGGAAAGCGAGCCTTGACTGCACGGATCGTTCGAATCATCGTCTCGATCGCGCGAGCCCCCTCGGGAGAATCAGGTCCCTTCTGCAGGTTGTCAGAAAACGGGTCCTCGAAATCGAGCATCCCAAAAATGGGCGCGCGTCCCTTGGTTTCAGCTTCAATCGCGTTCACCACAGCCTCTGGATTGATGATCCCGGTTGTTGCACACTGTGGATCGCACCCCTGATAGACAAGATAGAAGGTCCGCGCACCGATGGCTGTCACGCGATCGACGGCGTTTCGAGAGGGCAAGATGTCGTACAGCAGCGTGAGCGGCATTCGAGCAGGCGCCGCTGGTGCTACGCGAGGTGGCTCGCTTTGCAAGCCGAGCAAGCCAGCGCTCACGGTCACGATCGCCGCGACAGTGTGCGCGAACCTCACGAGCGCCTCGACATTTCATGCGCAAGGAGTGGGTGTCGCTTCTTTCGCATGGCGATCCGTTCAACAAAGAACCACGAGCAAGTCGCTGCAGCGAGTGTGAAGCCAAAAACCGCCACGACATCACCCCATCCAGATCCATACTGGTAGAAGATCAGAAGGTTGATGAGCGGCATGTGAAAAATGTAGACCCCGTATGAGATGTCGTTTCCACCGAGTAGGCGCTTCGCCAGCGTCGGCGCCGAGTATGCGGCCGAAAGCACTGTGATGGCGAGAAACGGAAACAGAAGTGGCGTGATTTCATTGCCCGTTGTCCAGCCACAGTAGCGGACTCCCAGCGCTGCGATCAGCCCATAGCACACCGCGATCGGAACAATCCGTCCGTTGACAAGTGGATAGAGAGCATCGAAGTGTTTCTGGGCGAGGATCCCCAACATGAACATGAACAGCCACGGAATGAACGTCACATAGCCCAGTCGAATCACGAACGCCTCGGGGTCGAGCGCAGCAAGGTGCTTGTAGACGGCATTCGCACAGGCAAAGAGCAGAATCAAGACAATCAGTGCACGAGTCGCGCTGACACCAAAGCGACTGAGTCGCGCGAGTCCCCAATACAGCAAAGGAATGAGCACATAGAACTGCAATTCAACTGTGATGGTCCAGAGACTGCCGTTGAGCACTCCGAATCCAAAGGCGCGCAAGAACTCTGGGTTGTAGAACTGAACGATCGTCACTTGACCAACAGCCCACACGATGAGATCAGCGGCGGACCACGCTTGTGTTGCGAGGTATCCAGTGGCGAACAGCGCAACGATCGAGAGCGCGGTGCAGACAACCAGCGCCGGAAAGATACGCAGAGCGCGATTGCGCGCGTACTCGGCGAGTCGAGAGTTGTTCTCGAACGACTTGCTAATGAGGAATCCGCTCGTAAAGAAAAAGACGGGAACCCCAGGAAACCACGCTGTACTTGAATACAGCCACGTGTCCCTCATGTGAAAGTGCTCGAGCGTGTGGTGCAGGACGACCTCGAGCGCCGCAAAGAGTCGAATCAGGTCAAGGTTGTTTGTTCGAAAAACATCCTTCGAAATCATTGATCTTGTCCGAGCGACACAGGCAGCGCATGACCTGCATCGCGAAGCGTCTTCTCTCGTCGCGCGATCTCAAAGTCCGAATCAACCATCATTCGCGCGAGTTCCTCGACGCCCACCTTGGGAGTCCACTTGAGCACCTTCTTTGCCTTGGTTGCATCGCCCTGCAGCTGCTCGACCTCTGCAGGCCGAAAGTATCGCGGATCAATCTCAATGAAGTCGTTGGCATCGAGTCCAACATGACTGAAGGCGAGCTCGCAGAACTGGCGGACAGAAATCATCTTGCCTGTCGCGACCACATAGTCGTCGGGGTTTGGTTGCTGCAGCATGAGCCACATCGCTTCGACATAGTCCCCAGCGAATCCCCAGTCGCGCAATGAATCAATATTGCCCAGATACAACTTTGACTGCATCCCGAGTTTGATGCGGCCGACCGCGCGTGTGATCTTGCGTGTGACAAATGTTTCGCCGCGGCGGGGGCTCTCGTGATTGAACAGGATGCCGCAACTCGCATGCATCTTGTAACTCTCGCGATAGTTCACAGTGATCCAATGAGAAAAGACCTTGGCGCATCCGTATGGGGATCGGGGGTAGAAGGGGGTGGTTTCTCGCTGTGGAACCTCCTGCACCTTCCCGAACATCTCGCTCGAACTTGCCTGATAAAAGCGGATCGCCTTGCCGGAGATTTCTTGGAACGACCGTACCGCTTCGAGCAATCGCATGGTGCCGGTTGCGTCGGTGTCGACCGTGTAGACCGGTTGGTCAAAACTCACGCGAACATGGCTCTGCGCACCGAGGTTGTAGACCTCATCAGGCTGCACTTTGCGCATGATTTCAGCTAGTCCGTTGCCGTCGTTCAGATCACCGAAGTGAAGGCGAAGTCTTGCCCCCTTCTCGTGGGGGTCTTGATAGAGATGATCGAGCCGCTCAGTGTTAAAACTTGAACTGCGCCGGATGATTCCGTGTACCTCGTACCCCTTCGCGAGAAGTAACTCGGCGAGATAGCTTCCGTCCTGTCCTGTGATGCCCGTGATGATTGCTCGTTTCAATGCGGTGCTCCTCGGCGCGGTGGGTTGAAGTGTTCGAAAAGAATAGCCGAATCTGGACGAATTCCACGCTCGCGCGTCAGATTCGCCTGCTTGATGCAAGCGGGTATCGTTCGAATGATGGAGCAGAAGTCGTCACAGTGCTTTGCTGGACTGCGTGTCGTTGTCACCGGCGGGGCTGGATTCCTTGGCCGCGTTGTGGTCGACCGGCTGAAGCAGCGTGGGGTTGCCGAGGTCTTGATCCCGCGCCGGAGCGAGTTCGATCTGACGCGCGAGGCAGATGTTGCTCGGATGTACGACACGCTGAAACCAGATGTCATCTTTCACCTCGCGGCGGAAGTTGGCGGCATTGGGGCGAACATGAAGAACCCAGGCCGGTACTTCTTTGCCAACATGGCGATGGCGCTTCACCTCATCGAACAAGCCCGCCAGAGGCATCTTGGCAAGTTCGTCCAAGTCGGAACGATCTGCGCCTACCCCAAGTTCACGCCAGTCCCTTTTCGCGAGAGTGATCTGTGGATCGGCTATCCCGAAGAGACGAACGCCCCATACGGCATCGCAAAAAAGGCGGCAATGGTGATGCTCGACGCATACAACCGTCAGTACGGGTTGCGTTCAACGTATGTGCTGCCGGTCAATCTGTATGGGCCAGGTGACAACTTCAATCCCGACACGTCGCATGTGATTCCAGCATTGATTCGCAAGTGCGTCGACGCGGTCAAGTCGAGCGCACGCTCGATTGAGTGCTGGGGTACGGGTTCAGCAACCCGAGAGTTTCTCTATGTTGACGATGCGGCGGATGGGTTGATTCGCGCTGCCGAAGTCCTTGACACTCCCGAACCAGTCAATCTTGGCACTGGCATGGAGATCTCAATCCGTGACCTCGTGACCCTCATTGCACGGTTGAGTGGATTCTCAGGAGAGATTCACTGGGACAGTTCGAAGCCTGACGGTCAGCCGAGGCGTTGCCTCGACACTGAGCGCGCGGCACAGCTGCTGAACTGGCGTGCTGCGATCGGCTTTGAAGAAGGTCTCAAACGAACCATCGCGTGGTATCGGAATCAACCATCTTGACAGCCACGAGGCCGAACCCGATTCGCGTCCTGTTTCTCAATCAGGCGTTCTGGCCTGATGTTGCGGCGACTGCGCAGCATGTCGATGACCTCGCTCGCCATCTCGTGGCTCAGGGCGATCAGGTGACGGTTGTTGCGAGTCGATCGCTCTATGGGGCGAGCGCCTCAACGTTGCCGCGTCGTGAAAATCACCAGGGAATCCAGGTGTTTCGGGTTGGACTTCAGTTCTTCGGAAAGCGTGGGATCGCGCTGCGTGCCATCGACTTCGCACTCTTCTATATCGCGGCGCTGTGGCAGTGCTTTATTTTGCCTCGGCACGATGTTGTGGTCTGTCTCACAACGCCTCCGTTCATTGCGCTCGTCGGAGTGCTGCTGAAGTGGTTCAAAGGGACACGGTTGGTCTATTGGACGATGGATCTCTACCCCGAAGTTGCGGGTGCCGCCGGGGTCATGAAGCGTGGTTCACTCTCGTGGCGTCTGTTTCAAGCAGTCGATCGGCTCTGCTTACGGTCGAGTGACCGCGTCGTCGTCCTCGGAGCGTGTATGGCAAAGAGTGTGATCGACAAGGGTGCGCGTCCAGAGCGCGTTGCAACGATCAGCGTGTGGAGCGGCACAGAAGAGTTTCAAGGTCGCCCGCGCGCTGAGAATCACTTCGAACGCGAGTGGAAGACAGAAGATCGCCTCACGATTCTGTATGTGGGCAACTTCGGGCTTGGCCACGACATGGAAGCGATTGCGGGTGCGATCGAGCAGTTGAAGGACGATGATCGAATCAGGTGGCTCTTCATCGGCGGCGGAAAAGCAAAGCGAATTCTTGAAGCGCGTGTCGCGGCGTGCGGCGCGCGCAATGTCACCATGGGTGGATATCAGCCGCGCGAACTCCTTCCGCAGTTGCTCGAGATGGGGGATGCGCACATCGTCTCGCTCTTGCCCGGATGGGAGGGACTCATCGTTCCATGCAAGTTCTTCAGCGTGCTTGCTGCAGGAAAGCCAGTGCTTTGGGTCGGGCCGCGCGACAGTGCGTGCGTGTCAATCTTGCATGAACATGAGTGCGGATTCGAAGTCGCCGCTGGCGATTCAGCAGCACTCGTGGACGCGATTCAACGACTCGCAGCCGATCGATCCACTGCTCGCCAGATGGGCGATCGAGGCCGCGAGGTCTATCGGGCGAAGTACAGCGTGCAGAGTGCGTGCAATCGTTGGCGAGAAGTTCTCATCGATGTGCTGAACTCGGCGCGATAGCCCCGCCCGCCACCACCTACTCGCGCGGCAGCTTTGAGAACTCGTAGATCTTCGACCGAATCTGAGAGAAGTAGCGCGCTTTCAATCGTGCAAACTCATAGCCGCACCATCCATCGAGAATGCCAAGCTTCCAGAGATACGAGTACACGAAATAACTCGGAGCGAGCCACCAGTATGGCAGTGTTCGGTACTTGCGGCGCTGAGCTCTGGTGAGGTGACTCCACGGTTCTGACGGCTGGCTGAGCCGCAGATACCGCCGTGCCTCCCACGTCGAATACTCCTCGTGTCGAGCGAGATATGCGTCGATTCCTTTGAAGTCATGATGGTCCAATTTGGACTTGAGTTGGCCGACACTTCCCTTGAGAATGGGGTGTTCGTGGATTTCCATATCGAGCGAACTCCAACCTTTTTCGTCGATACGTTCGTAGTACCCGCTGCCGACCCTAAAAATTGGCAGCTTCACTTGGGGCACCCCAAACGCAAGTTTTCGTCCGTAGAAGAAGTTCGAGTACACCACTCGAAAGCCGACATGTTTCGTATGAGAAACAGCTTTCGCGAGTTCATCCACGAATTCCTCGGTGACATACTCATCTGCATCGAGAAAGAAGACCCACGGCGTCGTTGGCGGGTGGTTCATCAGCAGCCAATTGCGCTTCTTTGGATAGTGACCGTTCCACCGAAACTCAACAAAATCGCAGTGGTGTTCGATCGCGATCTCGCGCGTGCGGTCGGTACTTCCTGAGTCAACGATGATCACACGGGCGAATCGCCCAAGTCTGGCAAGGCACAGCGGAAGATTGCGTTCCTCATCCTTAACGGGAATGATCACCGTGATTGGCAGCTTGGTCGCTGTCATGAACCATCGATAATATCATGGAGGTGCTGTTGGACTGATTCCCACAATGACAGACCGCGCCTCCTCTCCATATCAGACTTCAGAAAGGATTCGTCGCGTCGTGTGGTCGCTGGTCCAGGCCACGCTCTTCGCGAACTCCTTTCACAACTGGTATGGCGTGCGTCGCATGTTGCTGCGCTCATTCGGTGCGCGTGTCGCTGGCTCTGCACGCATTCGCCGAAGTGTGCGCATTGAGATTCCGTGGAATCTCTCGATCGGGTCCGACTCATCAGTCGGTGATCGCGCGACCCTCTATTGCCTCGGACCAGTCAACATTGGTGCGCGGGTCACGATCTCGCAAGGAGCGCACCTCTGCGCGGGCACACATGACTATCGCACCCCCGCGATGCAACTTCGTCGCTCGACAATCATCATCGACGATGACGCGTGGGTTGCAGCCGATGCATTCGTGGGTCCCGATGTCACCGTCGGCGCGGGAGCGATTCTGGGAGCCCGCGGCGTTGCTCTTCAGTCGCTTGAGTGCTGGACCATCTATCTCGGAAACCCTGCGGTCGCCGTGAAACCACGCCCTCGCTTATAGGATCGCTTCGGTGAATTCACTCGTCCTGCATAACACACTCTCGCGACAGGCCGAACCCTTCACTCCGATCGACGCCGTTGGGCGGACCGTGACCTTCTATTCCTGCGGACCGACGGTCTACGACGATGCGCATGTCGGAAACTTCCGTTCGTTCCTCAACGCAGACCTCTTGCGAAGGACGCTTGAACTCATTGGGTACTCGGTGCGGCATGTCATGAACATCACTGATGTCGGACACATGACCGACGATGGCGATGCTGATGGTGGCGGCGAAGACAAGATGGCAGTCGCTGGTCGACGTATCGCTGAGGCCAAGAAGTCTGGAACGCTGCCCGAGGGAGTGACCGTCGATGCGCGTGATCCACTCGCGATCGCAGACTTCTATGCGGGTCGGTTTCTTGATGATGCCCGCACCCTCGGTCTCAAGGTCGCCGAGGAGGCGCTGCATGACCCCCGGGTCATGCCTCGCCCGACACAGTGCATTCCACAAATGATCGCGCTCATCGAGCGACTGATCGCTCGCGGACATGCCTATCA
>SYHM01000099.1 GCA_005799205.1 Planctomycetia bacterium
CGCCACAATCCGGCAAGCCATCAACGCTGACCCGATCATGCTGGGTGAACTGCGAGAGCGCGCCGAACGCCGAAGCCAACGGCCAATGCCCGACCTTGCGTCGATGATGTATCTCGAGGGGATCGCACCGAGCCAGTTGCTCGGTGCAGCGCGTGAGTTTCTCAACCTCAATGAAGTGTTCTGGGTTGAGATCGAAGCGAAGACGGAGATCATGAAGGGGGGGAATGCCTGTGGACAGTGCGGTCCGAGCGACGGAACGTGCGATGCGCTCCCGTGCGAGTTTCCACATCCTGGCACCACTGACGATCAAGGAAATCCCGTTGGCTATTGCTCCGATACCGCGACATGTGCAACTGTCACGGCGCTGCGTCCACAATGTGAAATCTCATGGGACGAGGTATGCGCGACGCTCGCACTTCTCGTGGGACCCTCTGCGTTCGGAGGCGCGGGTGGATACGACACGTGCCTTCAACCACAGCCTGATCCTCCAGCGCCGTGGAATCCATGGTCGCCGACGGAAGAATCACTCCTGATTCAAACTTCGCCGTTCATCGCTCATTCGATCCCGGGATCGATCAATTCTTCCTGCTGCCGGGCTGTCTGCTTTGAGGACGTCACCTGCTGCACGATCGCGTGGGATGCGGATTGCGCCTCACTCGCGATTGGGTTTTACGACGACTGCTACTCGACCGTTGGCTACACGGTGCCGGGCGGAAGCGGCAATCCCGTCACTCCGAATCGACAAGCACCTTCACCGCTCTTCGATCCAACCATGCTCGAGGAGCCCCCGCCACCAGAAGCGGCGCCTGGCAGCGCTCCACTTGCGCTCTATACGACAGCGCAGCGCGCTCCAAATCCCTACACCGGTCCCAATCCACCGCCAGCGGACTTTGGTCCGTTTTCGACCTTTGCAACCGTCACTGGATTCCGAGGTGGCGGAATCGACCTCAGCGCGATCGAGTCGCTCTACGAACAGTTTCCGGGCACTGCTGGACCTCAACTCCCGCGTATCAAAGTCGCACTCGTCGAGCCGTCGGCACTGGTGAATCACGAAGACCTCATCGATCCCGTGACCGGAGTCACCAAGATCACCGTTGAATCTGGGCAGACGCCGCTCATTATCAACGATCAATCCACTCCCCCGCCGACATTTTCTGGCGCGTTCGACACAGCTCCAGCGCACGGCACCGCCTCGCTTGGCGTGTTGTTTGCCAACGCGAACTCGATCGGAACAACGGGTGTGATCCCCGACGCAGACGCGTATTTCTTCCCGACAGAGTCATTTGAAGAACAAGGTCGCACCTTGACCGCGATGACGAACGCAGTGAATGTGCTTTCGACGATTACCACCGCCGATCCAAATCCAGGGAACATTATTGTGATGCCGATCGCGGAGGGCAATCAGCCACTGAACACCATCGCATCGCGCGCGGCAATCATCACCACTGGGCTCGGACTCGGCGTCAACTTCGTGCTGGCCGCGGGGAACGGCGCAGCTGAGGTGAATGCACCGATTGAAGGGTCAGAGTCCGCCATCGTGGTTGGTGGTGTATGGCCAGGATTCCAGGCAATCGTCGCACCTGCCGGGGCGACCGTCTATCCAGGATTGAATTACTGCCGGACGGGCACGAGCAATTACACGGGGCCTGGCACCGTCACCGTCTCTGCATGGGGCTCAGGTGTTTGCACGCTCGGATATGGCGACCTCTTCTGTGGATCAAGCGACCCCGTGTCAACAAATCCGGCGGTGGCTGAGTATGAAATCAATCGTCTTCGTTCCTACACCGCAACGTGGGGAGGAACGAGTGCAGCGACGGCCCAAATCGCCGGAGTAGTCGCCCTGACCCAAGCGCTCGCGAAGCAGGTTTACGATGGACAGCCTTTCAGCCCAGAGAACATGCTCGAACTCTTCGCGGACCCTGAGAATGTGTATCCGCAGTGTGGGCAGGTTCCAATCACGAACTTCGTTGATGCCGCGTACGGGGACACCGTCGGCGCTGGTGGCGGCGAAGTCGCAGCGGTGTCCGGATTCCCAAACATGCGCAGATTGGGAGTCTCGACCATTAATGGCGACTTCTACGATGGCAACCAGTCCACATTTAAGATCGTGTGCGGATCGCTCGTGTCTGGAACTCCGTTCAGCATTCGCGAAGCCGACAACAAGTTTGTGAAGGCGCGCACGGCTCGTCCTCAAAGCACTCAATCATCATCGGGGCTTGGACCTCCTCTGATGTATCCGCCTTCGGGTCGCATTCTCGACGTGCAGGTGATTCGCACAACTGATTTGGCTGTGCCGGCCGACCTCGAGCGGGTCTCGGTCTCTGTGACTGGACGCGCTTCGAGCGTTGGAAGCGCACTCGTGATGGTGTTCCTCTACGACGGCGCGATGAATCGGTGGAATTTCCTCCCACCATTTGCCGCCACGTTCACGACTGTGAATCAGACCCTGCCGCAATTCACCCTTGGGGCGTGCGCGAATCCTGGAAACTATGCGTTCAACAATGGTTCAGGCGTGCAACTCGCAGCGCGCGTCGTTGTCTTTCCGCTTGGGGGCCTTGGCCAAACGCAGATTTGGCTTGATCAGGTGCTGATCAACTACAACTCGCCGCTCATCGCCGTACCGCCAGCTTGTCCATAACGAGGATGATCTCGATGATCCTGTCCCTTTGCTCGAACCCAATCAAGGAAACACCCCCCTTCCGTCCGATTTCGTTTGACTTCCCCACTTCCCGATCTATGTTGCCTTCATTGCCTGCGGGGCGTCGCAGGATTGTGAAGGTCACTGGGATGGCAACTTCCCAGTCATTCGAACACGATTCGCCCCTCGCAGAGCTCTGAGAATATCCAATGAAAACTGCCACTACCCCGATGATTGCTTTGGCGTGTCTGACCCTGACCTCACTCTCAATTGCGACAAGCGGCTCGGGGAAGAGTGCCAACCGCGCACCTGCGACCACAGTTTCTGCGGCAGGCCTTGCCGTATCGAACGCGATCCAGCCGACATCCGCTCGGAGCGCCGGAACCGGCGCCGGAGCCGGTGCCCGCCCACTTCCGGCGCTCGGGGTTGGACGCGCTGACCTCTCAACGATCGGACAGTCAGGCGAAGCTCTTCCCAATCTGACTGCTGAAACAGTTCGATCGCTCAAGGTTGGCGACTCGATGCTCTTTCCAACACCCGGCGGAACGGCGCTGGATTTAGTTGTGAGCCGACGAGGATGGACTGGCGTCGATGAGAAGCAGATCTACTTCAGCAGTGGCGTCACTGGGAACGCCCTCTATGGGATCATCTCGCAAGTCGGACCACGACTCACCGGATACTTCTTGGGTCGCGATGGAGTTTCGTACGCCCTTTCGGCACTTCCTCAAAGTGGGTACCGACTCACAGAGCGACCCAACTACGGCGCACTGGAATGCGGCGTCGATCGTGTTCGCCCTGCGAATCCAAACGCCAGCCGCGAGCCCCTTGCCGCACAAGGTGGAATCGCTGGTGTCACGCCCTGCCCTCCAGAAGTCATTCCCTTCGAAGTTCCACCTGGCCTTGTCAAGGACGGTGGAATCATTATCGATGTGCTGTTCGTCTTTTCGGTCGACGCAGCTGACGCGATTACTGCAACAGGCTCGACCCCATACGACCAAGCAGTTCTGACAGTCGCCCAAGCGAATCTGGCGCTGAAAAACTCGACGGGTCAGGGTGCAACAGCCTTCGATGGTCAGGATGCAGACAACCAACTCAATCTGCAGTGCGGGTATGGCGAGTATCCAGCGCCTGGCACCGCGGCACTCACGAATCCGGTCACGAGCCCAGTGTCGTGCTACGACACTCCGCCCGATCCAGCGGTCGTATCGGCGCACGAAGCACGCGCAGGTGTCACGCCTGCTGAGAGCGACATTTGTACGCCGCGGCTTCGATTGGTTGGTGCGCTCGTTGCCGACGGATTCTTCGGACAAGAAGAGCCATTCGTGAGCACTGGCCAGGGGGTCGATCTGAATCGACTCGAGAACTACAACGATGGAATTCTCGACTACGTTCCGACCTGGCGCGATGCACTTGGCGCCGATGCTGTTGCGCTCGTTGGAATGGACTATGGATCGGATAGCGCGTTCGTTGGCTTGGCGAGCGTCATGAATGACGCCAATAATGGTGCGCAGGGTCAGGCACAACTGTCGATTCCGGCAAACCCACACCCAATCGTTGACACCACAACTGGTGCGCTCGGCCCATCGAATGTCTCAACCCTTCAGGCATTTTCGGAGTCTCCGTACTGCTTGCTCGACCAGACGATTCTCGGAGACCTCGTCTATGCACACGAACTCGGCCACAACCTTGGTTGCCAACACAACCATCAGGCACCGAGCGCGGCACCCCAAGATGCTCTCTTTCCAGACTCATTCGGATTCGGTGATGACAACTTCCGAACTGTCATGGCCTATCCAGCGGGGGCAAATGTCAGACTGCCTGGCTATTCAAACCCAGAGAAGACTTGGAGGGACTACCAGGGTCCCCAAGATGACGTCACCCCTGCAGGGCTCGAGTTTGACTTTGAGTGCAGCGCCGTCTCGGACGATGGGCTGGGAACGTTCGCGCAGTATGTTGCGGGCTCGGGTGTTGGCCCCGGGTTGTGTGATCAAGAGACGGATGACGATCCAAACTCGCCTGCTGCAATGGTCGTCGGAACCGACGTGTTTATCGACGATGCGGGCCAGTTGTGCGCGAACAATGCACGTTCGATCTCTCAGGCAAAGTTTGATTTCGCTCGCTTTCGTTGCAGCATCTTTCCGATCACTGATTGCAACAACAATCTGATCGACGACTTCGTTGAAGCGCTCGATGGCACCAACGACGATTGCGACACCAACGGCGTTCCCGATGAGTGCGAAACAGCTCAAGAGGATCCTGGAATCCCAAGTCCAGTCGATTGCAATCAGAACCAGATTCCTGACGGTTGCGACCTCGCGAGCGGCGAGAGCGAAGACACGAACTCGAACGGCATCCCTGATGAGTGTGAAGATCAGAGTCTTCTCTTCCGCGAGAACTTCGAAAGCATCCCGTATGGAACGCACGATGGGGCACTTTCCATCGCCAAGGTCTCAGCCGATGCGCTCGCGCAGATTCGGCTCACTGATCCAGATTTCCCCGACTACTTCGCAACGATCGAAACAACCGATCTCGCTCCAGATCCGACCGACGCTGGATTCATCTACACCGATGTCATCCCATCGCTCTTTCACTATGGGCTCGGCCGCAACGGCAACATGTCCCTCTACGGAGCGCTTCGGCAAGGTTTCGCGTTGGCGTTCGGCTCGCGCGGATATGGCCAGCGACTCGATTTCGACTCAGTCACTGGCGATTTTCCTTCAGGGAATGGCTTCACCACAATTCTCTGCGCGAGGCCGATCACAGAGTGCCGTCTCTACATCAATGCGGCGGACTTCGCCGATCACTTCGCCTCAGACCCCCCCCTGCCACAGTTGGCGAATTTTCCATACCTCGAAGAAAACCTCGTCACCGTCCAAGCGATCGATATTGATGACATCACTGGCGCCGAAGTTGTCGTGTTTCAGCAGTCATTCGACTTGCGAGGAATTGAGACCCCAGGGCATGTCAATGGATTCCAATTCGTGCGCCTCTCGGCCGCGATTGGTGACCCAGCGATCGTCTTCGACAAGGTCTCGATCACCGGAGCCTTTGTCGCAATCGACAATGTGTCCTTCGATCGCGGACAGATTTTCGCCGAGTGCATCGGCGATATCGCTGGTGGTGTTCCTGTCGGCGGTCTCCCAACGCCAGATGGACGCGTGGGCGCAGAAGACCTCTTGCTGGTTCTTGCAACCTTTGATGCGGCGAACCCGCTCGACCCAGCTGATCCACTCGCGGTCATCGCAGATATCAACGAGGACGGGTTCGTTGATGCTTCTGACCTACTCGAGGTGCTGTCGGGCTTTGGCAACTGCCCAGGCGGCGTCCCCTGATCTTCTCTCACTTCGTACCCGAGACCTACTCCAATGCTGACTTCTCTCTACCTCGCCACCGAACTCTTTCTCCTGCAACGGGGATCCGACGACGCGATCATCTCTGAACTGAAGCAAGACGC
>SYHM01000100.1 GCA_005799205.1 Planctomycetia bacterium
ATCTCGGAACGCATGGAGGCAAGTTGCGCAGCAAGTTGCGCGTTTCGCAACTCGGCCTCTTCGTGCAGTTGCTTGAGTTTGGCCTCTTGCGCTTCGTCTTTGGTGGCGGCGACCGCAGCGGCGGCGTCCGCGGGCTTTGCGGGGTCGATGGCATCCGCACTCACACGCGCGGCACAACTGAGCACGACGGTCGCGAGACGAATTGGAAGGGTTGAGGTCATCATGGTGCCAACGAGGCTACCGCAAACGAACTCGCGTCTTCACGCATCAACGAGCGGATGGCCGTCCTCTTGAGAGAGCGTGAAGGCGATTCCTGGAACGAATCGCGCGACCCGTTCAGCGAGTCGTGGCAGGTAGCCGCGTTCACTCACCGTGTGCCCGCACAAAAGCAGCGTGCAGCCGCGTGCAATAACCGCGAGTTGATCATGATGCTTGGCCTCTCCGGTGAAGAAGAGAGTCGCGCCGCCATCCGCGGCCGCAGAAAAGAGCGACATCCCCGAGCCAGCGCAGAGCCCGATCGTCTCGTGCTGCATCTGCTTCGATTCTGGTGGTGCCGCGCACTCGAGTCGCCGCGCGCCCAGGTGCTTGCGAAGTCTGCGAGCGATCTCAGTCGCGCTCGCGGGTCGAGAAAGCCGCAGAAGTCGACCCTGACCCTCGCGCGCTGAGGGCTGTGCAGCGAGTGCGTGAACTTCGATTGCTGGGGTCTCATACGGGTGCGCCGCTCGAAGTGCCGCGAGAGCTGCTGGAAGCGCCTTCGGCGAGGCAACCATCTCAATGCGCTGTTCGCTCACCCGCTCGAGTCTGCCGCGGTGGCCCACACGGGGACGAGATGTCACACTCGCGAAAAAGGTCCCGTCGATTGCGAACGACTGCGAGCACTGGGAGTACTCGCCGATGCGTCCTGCGCCCGCAACTGACATCGCCCCGCGAATGCGGTCCACGGCCTCGGGAGGAGCAAATGAGACAATCTTGAACGACTCGCGATTCGCAAGGGCCGAATATGGTTCGAGTGGACGCACATCGCCATCTCCGATTCCTTCGGCAAGCCAGTCATTGATGCCCCCTGCAACAGCATCGAGTGCGGTGTGCGGCGAAAGGACGGCGATCCCAGCACGCGCCACCCTGTAGAGCGCCGCCGTTGAAGGCTCGTGCGCGACGAGCTTCTTGATCGGATGAAAGATCGGCGGGTGGTACGCAATGATTGCGCCAACTTTCAGCGCGCACGCTTCAGCCGCGACGGCATCAGTGAGGTCAATTGTGAGGAGCACCCGATCACAGGATGATCCAGGATCGCCGATGAGCAGTCCAACATTGTCCCACTCCGCCGCGAGCGCGGGCGGCGCGACGCGTGCGAGTGCCTTTGCGAGATCACCGACTCTGCGAGAGCGCGTCGCCATGCGGTCACGCTACGAGCAAATCTGTGAAATGTCTCGCCGAGAGCAGGAACAATTCGTAGACTGCACTCAACAATGATGAGCCGCCCACCTTCGGGATCGGGCTCCCACACCGCGCAGGCGAAAGCGCCCGTGACGACCAGTGCGGAGCAAGTCAGAAAGCACTTTGTTCTCGACACAAATGTGCTGCTCCACAATCCGCAGTCCATCTTCAAGTTCGAAGAGCATGAGGTCGTGATTCCGCTGGCAGTGCTTGAGGAGCTCGACACCTTCAAGAAGAACAACGACGAAAAGGGACGCAACGCTCGCCAGGTCATTCGGGCGCTCGATCGGTTGCGCGCCAATGGGCATCTCTTTGAGGGGGTGGTTTGGAACGAGCAAGGGGGATCGGTTCGAGTGCATCGCCTCAAGCCCGCAGCGAACTACGACCTCGACCTTGACGTGGTTGACAACCGGATCATCGGGACCGCTCACGCGCTTCATGCGCAGGGGCTTCGCGCGATTTTTGTGTCCAAGGACATCAATGCGCGCGTCAAGTGTGACTCGATTGGTGTTCCAGCAGAAGACTTCGAGTCGGATCGCATCGACGCGAACTGGCTCAATACCGGATTCGTCACCTGCCGCGTCCCGCGCGAGTTGATCGATGACCTCTATTCTGAGCGGCAGCTTCCCATCGCGCGCATCGAAGCGGTTCCTGGGGCGCTGCCTGAGATTCCAAAGGACGAGGGTGGTGGCAAGGCGACGTTGCTCGCGAACCACTTCATTTCGCTGATTGATGACGCTGACCCCTCGCATACTGGTCTCGCGCGGCGCCTTTCAGACACCAATCACATCATTCCCATCACGGGACCGCGCAAACCTGTCTATGGAGTGATCGCGCGCAATGTGCAGCAGACAATGGCGCTTGATCTGTTGCTCGACGACGAGATCAAGCTCGTCACGCTGATCGGGCCAGCTGGTACAGGAAAAACACTGCTCGCCCTCGCCGCTGGAATGCAGAAAGTCTTCAAGGAAGAGCGCTTCGACAAGTTGCTCGTGGCTCGTCCGATCATGCCGCTTGGCCGCGACATTGGTTACTTGCCTGGAGACAAAGATGAGAAGCTCTCGATGTGGATGCAGCCCATCTTCGACAACATCGCCTATCTGCTTTCGACACGAGGCGGGCACGGGAACGCCGAACCAGACAGCAAGACCACTGAACAGCGCATCGACCAGCTCGTGGCGACGCGAAAGCTAGTGCTGGAACCCATCACCTACATCCGCGGGCGAAGCATTCCCCACCAGTTCATCATTGTCGACGAAGCGCAAAATCTCTCACCGCATGAAGTGAAGACAATCGTGTCACGCGTCGGCGATGGCACGAAGATTGTGCTCTGCGGTGATGTTGGGCAGATTGATAACCCATATCTCGATGCGGCGAGCAACGGACTCTCACACCTCATTGAACGGATGAAGGGGCATCGAATCGCGGGGCATGTCACACTGTCGAAGACGGAACGAAGCGAGCTGGCAAGTATCGCTGCTGAGATGCTCTAAACCGCTGGTTCTCGGCACGAATGTCAGCGAAGACGGCAACGAGCTCGTGGAGCCGCGCGTGGGCGAGGTTGCACAGCGCAATCTGCCCAAGGACACGCTCGGCGGCGGCGGCATCCAGTGCGCGCACCCGCGGGCGAAGCCGAAGCTGGGCGGTTTGTTCACTGAGCTGATTGACAGCCCGATCGACGGGCTCGAGCGCGTCAGCAAAGCAGTCGAACCTTTGCGAGTCGATGTTGTCGGCGAGAGCGTCGCAGGCACACTCGATCGCTTCGGTGCATGAGACAATCTCGCTAAGTTCGCTGAGCGCGCCGTCGCTGAGCACCCCAGTGAGTCGATTGGTTGTGAGCGCGCCCGCGGTCGCAACAAGCCGGCAGAGTTGCACTTCGACTCGCGCGACCTGATCTGGTGTGAGCCCAGGCGCCTCCATTGGTGGTGTCGCACGCAAGTGTGCGGCGAGGTCCTGCATGCGAAGAATGAGGGCGTATGAGCGAAAGCGAAGTTGGTGTAACTCCGCGAGGCCAGTGGTGGGCCCCAAAAGCCTTGCCCGAAGGATTGCTCCAATTCGCCTCAGGGCACTCGTCGCAATCTCGAAGAGTTCGCGCCGGCCAGGTTCAGGAGAGATGACGCCGAAGACGAGATAAGTCACGAGAGCGCCGAGCAGGATGCCAGTGACGCGGGCGCTGAGCGGAGTCATGTTGATTGTGGGCGCAAATGAACCCAGCATCACGATGGCGAGGCAGAAGAGCCCTTGAACGCCGAAGTATGAAACGCGGGGCCCTCCGGCGTAGACCCAGAGAAATGGCGCCGCGCAGACGGCCCAGAGCACGATGAGTCCAGTGAGTGTGGTGATCGTGGGCATGACAAAGATCAGCGCAAGGATGCCGATAGCGCCCCCGGCGAATCCCCCAAGAAATCGAAGGCGCGCGCGTGCGACGGTTGCCTCCATCGATCCTCCACTCACACCGACGATCATGAGTGGTGTCACCATCATTGTTGTAAGACTTGCGTAGCCCGTTGCTGTAACAAAGATCCACCCGATTGTGCACGCGATCGCGGTGCGGATTGCGAACGACAATCCGCGCGATGCGTCGCGTCGCAGTCCTAATCCAAAGCGGGGTCGCACGATCCAGGCGCGCCAACTCGCGCCATCTTGTGAGCCGGGTAGCGCGCGGATGCTCGCTGCGTACGAGCTCGCGCGCAGTGTTCGCACCATCGCGATCACCGCTGTGATCGGTAGCACTGAGCGAACTGTTCGCTCTAGTTCGCCTTCAAGTTGGGCTCCGCCCGCGTTTCGAATGCCCGCGCGAGCGATGTGCGCTTCGTGGGCGGCGCCAAGCGATTGAATCGCTCGATCGAGCGCTGTGAAGTCGAGTGGGACGCGGTTCAGGCCCTCGCCCTCAGGGTCAAGTTGATTCGTCCAGGCCTGAAGGTCACCAAGAAGCACCTCGAGAGCCGAGACAACTTCGGTGACTGGCCCAACGAATCCGCCATATTCCTTCGATTCGTCGCAGCACTTGAGCGCACCGATAGCACTGCTTGAGAGCTCAGAGATTGACTCGAGCAGCATGACGCGATCGGTCAACTGATCGATCGTGGCGCGAAATGACGGTCGTTCGTCAAGAAGAGTTTGGATCAGCAGCAAGAGCGCTTGAATCTCCTGCGGTCCCACGGGGGGTGAGAGTGTGCTGACATCAGCACGCCCGTTGTCTGGACTCAGTTGCGCACGGATGAACGCCATGCGGGTGCGAGTGCGGTCCAGCGCCTGACCCAGCCGCGTTCGGATTGCAAGCAGTGGGTGCACCGGAAAGAGCATGCGTGCACCGATCCATGTCAGTCCGACCCCGATTGCGACGACCCACTCGCGCTCGAATGCAATCGTTGCAATCGAGTCGAACGATCGGTGCGAGTCGCCGATGACGACAAGGACCGACAGTGCGAAGACCCATCCAACCGCTGGGATGCCACTGCGCACGATGACGAGTGCGGCAATTGTGATGCACGTGAAGATGGCAGGAATGAGGAACCATGGCTGCTCGAACAGGGTGGCGTAGAGCGTGTAGGCAACGGCGACTCCTAGGGTTGTCGAAACGATGCGCTGGACACCGCCGCGAAACGACGATGTCACGCCTGGGGCCCCAACGAGCAGCATCGTGATGATCGCCCAGTACCCCTCGCTCAATCGAAAGACCTGCATCGTCACGAGGATTGCAATCGATGTCACGAGCGCACGAATCGCGGTGTGCCAGCGCGCGGTCGACGGCGCCATTTCTCGCGCGAGAAATGCGAGGGCCGTCGACTCGGCTCGCGAGAGTGCGTCGATCATGGCCGAGCGTGGGGGTGTGCGAGCACGCCGTTCCGAGCCAGAACGGTTCGAAGCGCGAGAGTCTTGTCGTTTGACTCAGCCTCTTCGAGGGTTGGATCACTCTCAGCAACGATGCCGCACCCTGCGCGATAGTCGATTGCCCACTCATGCGGATGCGCGCTGCGAGTGAGGACGGCAGTGCGGATCGCAACATTGAAGAGCGCTGATCCGCAGCCGCTCGAAAATCCGATTGCGCCGCAGTAGGGTCCGCGCCGACTTGCCTCGAGTCCGTCGATGATCTGCATGGCGCGCACTTTCGGTGCTCCGGTGACCGATCCTGGCGGAAATGTCGCCGCAAACAGGTCGCCAAGGTCAGCGGATGTCGCAAGTCGCCCAGAGACCTCGGCAACCGCGTGAAGGATGGTTGGGTGCGGTTCGATCTCCCGAGCGCGCGTGACGCGCACAGACCCGAGCTCACAGACTCGCCCAAGATCGTTGCGCATCAGATCGACGATCATGTGAAGTTCTGCCGCGTCCTTTTCGCTCGCGCGGAGTGCTTCTGCATCGCGATGGAGCGCGCGCGTGCCTTTGATCGGACGGGTCGTCACCGTGCGAGTCGCGCCATCGACAGCGAGAAAAAGCTCGGGGCTCAGCGAAACGACCGCATGGTCATCGTCGAGCTCGAGCGCAGCCCCATAGCGCGGCGCTGCACATGCGAGGGCATCGAGGGCGAACGCGCGCGCCGACCCAGTGAACGCGGCGCGATACTCCTGCGAAACATTTGTTTGAAAAATGTCGCCAGCGCGGATGAGTTCGATCGTGCGCCGAACGGTCGCCGCGAATTGGCCGTCGGTCGCTCCGGCGCGCAAAGCTCCCTCGTCGCAAGGGGACCACCCGCACTCCTCGTCGCAGTCAGAGGCATGTTCGTCAACGAGCGAAGCCACCTCGCGGCCATCAGCACGACCCACCTCAAACCACACCCCATGCGCGTGGCAGTAGATGAGCGCGCGTTCGACGCGGCAGAGCATCGCATCGGGCCACTCCTTCTTGCCTCGCGAGGTCGATGGAACGCGCGTGTGCGCACCGTCACGCGTCATCGCATGCGGTTCAAACAGCGCTCCACAGTCATAGCCAATGAATCCGATCCAACCTGAGGCGAACGGAAGGCGCTGGGCTCCACCCGGACTCGTTGCGGGAGTGATCGCAGGATCGCATGCTGGACTGAATTCGCGAAGCGCTTCATGCAGTCGCTGCGCGTCAGACGTGCGTACATCGATCCGGTGAGAAGTTGTGCGAGGTGCGAGAATTGTCCATTGATCAAACTCAGGCGATTCGCCGCCACTGGTCAGCGCGAGCAACGGCACATCTCGACTCCACCGAGCCATCGCAGATCGCGGGCCAAAGCGCCAGTCGAGGGGGCGAACCAGAGTTGCGCTGCTCACCACCGCATCGTAGGGGGACGAATTCGTTGAGAGGTACGTGACTCGAGTAGGATGAGGGTCTTTCCTCGGAGACCACCATGCCCACTGCAACTGCCAGCCGTAAGTCCGTCCGCCGCAGCACGAAATCCTCGAAGTCGACAAAGACTTCAAGGTCAGCCAAGCGTTCAGCGACTGCCAAGCGTTCCAAACGGTCCAAGGCTGATGCGATTGGCAAGATGGTCTACGCGTTTGGTCCCTCGCGAACCGAAGGAAGTGCAACGCAGAAACTGTTGCTTGGGGGCAAAGGGGCGAATCTCGCCGACATGACTTCGATCGGTTTGCCAGTGCCTCCTGGGTTCACAATCACCACTGAAGTCTGCGGATACTTCAGCGCGCGAGGAGGACGGTTGCCAGACGGACTCATGGATGACGTGCGAAGGAATGTTCGACTTGTCGAACGCGAGCTTGGGAAGAAGTTCGGCGATCGTCGAAATCCGCTCCTTGTGTCGGTTCGCTCGGGTGCTGCGGTTTCGATGCCTGGAATGATGGACACCGTGCTCAACCTCGGACTCAATGACGAGGTCGTCGCTGGTCTCGCCGCTTCGACGGGGAATCCGCGATTCGCCTACGACGCCTATCGACGACTGATCAACATGTTTGGCGATGTCGTCATGGGGGTCGACCACCACCGATTTGAACATGAGTTTCTCGTGATCAAGGCGAAGTATGGAGTGCGCGAGGACACGGCGCTGCCAACAGAAGGGCTGCAAGAACTCTGCGTTGCCTATCAGCGCATCTATCTCGATCAGGTCGGGACTCCCTTTCCACAGCAGCCGATGGATCAGCTCGAGGCTGCGGTCAAGGCAGTCTTCAAGAGTTGGAATGGGAACAAGGCGGTCGCCTATCGACAGATCGAGGGAATCCGCGGACTTGTCGGTACTGCCGTCAACGTGCAGGCGATGGTCTATGGCAACATGGGCGATGACTCGGGCACCGGAGTTGCATTCACACGCGACCCATCGACTGGTGAGAACGTGTTCTATGGTGAGTTTCTCGTCAATGCTCAGGGTGAGGATGTCGTTGCGGGCATCCGGACACCTCGTCCAATCAGCGAGATCGAAGCGTGGAATCCAAAGGTCTGGAAGCAGTTGCTCAAGGTGCGCAAACAGCTTGAGCGCCATTACCGCGACATGCAAGACATCGAGTTCACAATCGAACGCGGCCGGCTCTTCATGCTTCAGACTCGAAACGGCAAACGCAACGGCGTCGCAGCGGTGCGCGCTGCGGTCGAGATGGTTCGTGAGCGACTCATCGACGAACGCACTGCCTTGAAGCGCATTCCAGCAGGGGATCTCGTGCAGTTGCTTCTGCCTTACTACCGCTCGCAAGACAAGCAGGGAGCCGAGATTCTTACGAAGGGGATCGCTGCGAGCCCAGGGGCGGCCGCTGGAAAGTTGGCATTTACCGCAGCAGAGGCCGTCGAGCGCGCCAACGCGGGCGAGGATGTGCTGCTCGTCCGTCGAGAGACCTCACCAGAAGATGTTGCAGGAATGCACAAGGCGGTTGGCATCCTGACCTCAACTGGAGGAAAGACCAGTCACGCCGCAGTCGTTGCGGTCGGATGGGGCAAGTGCTGCGTTGTCGGGGCGGGAGACCTGAGCATCGATTCCGATGCGGGGGTTCTCACCATTCACGGACGCGTCTTCGGTCGCGGCGACACCCTCTCGATCGATGGAACGACTGGCGAAGTGATGGCAGGAACGGTTGCGCGCACGGTGCCGCAATCGATTTCGGGCGACTTCGCGCAGGTGATGTTCTGGTCGCAGAAGTACGCGGCCATGGGAGTTCGCGCCAACGCAGATTCACCAGACGATGCGCAGCGCGCACGAGAGTTCGGGGCCATCGGCATCGGACTCTGCCGGACCGAACACATGTTCTTTGAGAGTGACCGCATCTCGGCCGTTCGTCAGATGATCATTTCAGAAGAAGTCTCGCAGCGCGAGGCGGCGTTGGCTCGACTGCTTCCGATGCAACGCGCCGATTTCATCGGCATTTTCACTGCGATGAAGGGATTCCCCGTGACGGTGCGATTGCTCGATCCACCGCTGCATGAGTTTGTTCCACACGACGAGTCTGCGCAGCAATCGCTCGCGCACGAGGCTGGGGTTTCCGTCGAGACCGTCAGGCGCCGCGTGCAACAATTGCACGAAGCGAATCCAATGCTCGGCCACCGTGGATGCCGCCTCGCTGTGACATATCCCGAG
>SYHM01000101.1 GCA_005799205.1 Planctomycetia bacterium
GTCGCACGAGCAATCCGTGGGATAATGCGGTGATCGAAAGCTTCTTCAGCACGCTGCGATTCGAATTGCTCGACCGTGAGCGCTTCGAAGATCAAGAGCATGCCGAACGATCGATCCGCGAATGGATCGAGAACTTCTACACCCCAGTGCGGAGGCACACGAGTATTGGAAACATGAGCCCGATCAAGTACGAATTGACTTGCGCGATGCGTGATCAAAGACCATAATCAACCTGTCCACGAAATCGAGGCAGGCTCACTGGGACTGGATAGGTCGGCAATCCAGTGACACAGTTGTTGGCCGGGAACGCACCGCGAAAGAGGACCGCATACATGTGCGCGTTGCCGGTTCCGGCGCCGTATCCGGCATAAAACTCGCGGTCCTGCACCTTGCTCAATTGCACCGATTGTCCAGTCAGGATCGTGGTGAGAGCAGTCGTGTCGGTGTTGTAGTAGCGCAGATTGACAGGCGACCGCTCCATGTAAATCCACACATCGGCGTCGGTCGGATGGACACCGAAGTAGTCTGTCGCGTTCGCAAAGTTGTTGACAACCTTGATCGTGGAGACTGTTCCAGTGGGCGGGGTTCCTGCCAACGATGGAAGTGTGACGAGCAGTGGAGCGAGCGCGACCGAACACAGTGCTTGCAGCTTCAACATTGCGGAATTCTCCTCCGGAATGTACTTCCATCGACTGCAGATTCCAGAGAGTGCTCGAAATTACCCGCGAATATATGCGTTTGCGGAGTGGTGAGACGAGCGGTTCATCCGCCGTTGGCGGTTGGAGCGTCTGCAAACGCATCGCGCACCCGTTCAACTTCGTCGATGCGGCGGCACAGAATGTTCGCGAATTCGGGGTCGAAGTGCTTTCCGGACTCTTGCGCAAAGAGTGCGAGCACGCGATCTCGCGACCAAGGATCTTTGTATGCGCGCACCGATGCGAGCGCGTCATACACATCTGCCACCGCCACGATGCGGGCGAAGAGTGGAATCTCGTCGCCCGCAAGCGCTCGCGGATACCCAGTGCCATCCCATTTTTCGTGATGACAGAGTGCGACCTCGGCCGCGCACTCATCGAGGTCTGAACGCAGTCCAGAGAAGAGCTCTGAACCGATCTCGGCGTGGCGCTCCATCGATGCGCGTTCGCCGGCGTCCAGTTTCCCAGGTTTCTTGAGGATCGCATCGGCGATTCCAACTTTCCCGACATCATGCAGGATTGCCGCGATGCGCAGTAAATCACGCTGGCTCGCCCGCTGCGCCGAGGAGAGTTCGCGTGCGTCAGCCCACGACTCGAACAGGATGTCCGCGATCCCAGCGACGCGCTGTACATGCCCAGCGGTTTCTGAGGGATCGCGCAGCGCCGCCATGGAAACCATCCGAAAGATGAGCGATCGCGCTGCCTGCGCTCGCTCAATCGCGACGGCGGCGAGGTCGGCAAAATTGCGAAGCAGCCGCTCATCTTCGAGCGAGAATCCGTCGTCGTCTCGCGCGTCTGCGAGCGAGAGCACTCCGAACACACTCGATCCCCGGGCAATTGGCAGCACAAGGCCGGCGCGCCCATCGCGAACTGCTTTGCCACGCATCGCAACCTCGGCGACAACTGTTGTCGCATCGATCGGCGTCTTGCAACCTCGCGCCGGAGCGGGGCGAGCGATGCCCTCCTGGTAGATCGCCGCCGGTCTCAGCTCGGACCCTTCTGCGACAAAGAGCGCCCCAGACGTCGCGCTCGCGAATCCTGCGGCCTCCGCGAGAATCGTCTGCAGCAGCACATCGAGATCTTGAATGTTGGCGAGACCGCTTCCCGCCGACGCGAGCGCCTCTACCTTCTGTCGCTGGGACCACGCATCGACCACGAGTTCCTGATTGACTTCTTTCAATCGCGCGTTCGCCTCATCGAGTTGAGCGTTTCGACGCTGTAGCTCTTCGTCCTTCGCTTCGAGCGCGGCCATCGCGCGGTTGCGCTCGCTCAGTGCCCGCGACGCAAGGGCGTGGTGGCGCACGCGGGCAACGAACTCGGCTGCAGGAGGCAGTTTCTCGATGTAGTCCGCCGCACCGACCGCAAATGCGCGTGCCTTGACGAGGGGATCGACGGTCGATGAGAGCACGACGACCGAACACTCGCGCAGCGACGCGTCGAGTCGGTACTGTTCGACGAGCGAGAGCCCATCGCCGTCCGCAAGGTTGAGATCTTGCAGGATGACCGCTGGCGCGATCGCGCGTGCACGACCAATCGCGTCGGCCGCACGGAGGCACCCATGCACGCGGGCGCGCGGCTCGACCACCAATGCTCGGCGCACCGCCTCGATGATCATCGGCTGATCGTCGACGACTAAGACATCAAAAGAATCCATCTCGCGAACGACTGCACCGCTCATGCTCCGAGACTATCCGAGTGCGCGTGCGCGACTCACCGCCACGCAGACAACAGGATCGCAAGATCACCGGCGTCGACGGTGCCATCGCCGTCAACATCGGCGTCGGCGTTGCTCGTTCCCCATGCGGTGAGGATCGCAGTCAAGTCGAGGCCGTCCACCCTGCCATCACGGTTGATGTCGGCCGCGAGCGTCGCGTCGCACGCGTCGAGTTCAAAGTCGCCATTGATGTCGAGCGGCGAGAGCCCACTCTGTGCGATGCCATCCGAACCGATCGCGTCAATTCGGTAGATGCGATAGGTGCGCAGGTAGAACCCATCAGAAGTGCGAAAGCCATGCACTGCCGCGTCGGCGCCTGCGGTGAGCGCGAACACCACGCCCGCGTTCTGCCGTGCGAGAATGAGGGCCGTCGGATCGTTGAGCGCAACCGCCGATGTTGGATTGGGGCCCACATCGAACCGGCCGAGCGACGCACCTGTGGATGAAAAACTCTGCACCGAGTCGGTCGCTTTGTCGCTCACGAGCACCCGTCCGTCGGGAAGCACAATGATGTCACTCGCCTGGGCGCCCGCTGCAAGCGCTGCGAATGGAAGCGTCGGGTAGACCGCACCGACACTTCGCAGGATCGTCCCGTCACGATTGAGGATGAAGAACGAATCTCCGCTACGGGCGAACGAGACAGGCTCTTGAGCTGCGGCGAGGTAGTGCGTTGTGAGCACGAACGCTCCCGTGTCGATGCGCCAGCGCGTGATCTTGTCTTGGCTCGTTGAGAGCGCATCAACACAGGGTGCAGCGCCCGAAGGAAGATTCGCCCAGCGCAGACGGGCTGCGAGCGGAAAGCCCGCGCCTGCAGCGACGATGGTTCGCACCGTCGCGGTCGCGCGGTCGAACTCAAGCAGCATCGGTCCGCCGTCGCCGGTTGCTGCGAGCAACAGGGCGCCAGATGGAGCCGTTTCAATCGCCGACACAACCTGCACTCCAACGGTGGCGAGATCGATCGATCGGCGGCGCACTCCACTTCGGCCATCGAGCTCGATGAGCAGTGGCGGCGATGACTGGATCGTCCAGAGTCCCAGCGCGCCTGCGAGTTGCACAGGATCGCTCACACCGTTGCCGTCGCAATCTTCACATGCATCAATGCGACCATCTCTGTCGAGGTCGCGAGCAACATCGGCGATGAGGTCGACACCATCGGCCAC
>SYHM01000009.1 GCA_005799205.1 Planctomycetia bacterium
CGAACGCTCGAACATCCCCGGTTTCGGCGCGTGAGTCGCGGGGGCGCACACGAGTCCACTTGCACGTTCCTGAGTGCTCGCGCGATCCAACCCCACGCACAGTGACTTTCGCCGACCCCTTGTGTCGACTCGAAAAAAAGCACGTGAACTCACCCTGCGAGGCAACTGCGCCAGACACGAGTGCGAGGTACCGCTTGCCAATCGCCCACGCTCCAAAGCCAGATTGAAAGTTCTCGCGAAGCTCGTCGAATGAGTCGAGTGTCTTTGCGACAAGGAGGCATCCACTTGTGGATCGATCAAGCCGATGCACAAGCCCACGCTCAGGGATCGCACTGTGTGCGGGATAGTGTTCGGCGATCCACTCTTCAATAATGGGTGCGCCATCCGTTGTCCGTGCGACCACAGAATGCCACCCAACAGGCTTGTTCAACACCAACCACTGCGGAGTTTCAAGTGCCACTGTGGGGGGAATTGCGCGCGCGTCGAATGGAAGTGCATTCTGCAAGATCCCTACACTACTTGAGCAATGGCTTTCTATACGACACTGGGTCAACTTCCAACCAAGCGCCACATCCAATTTCGCCGCCCCGATGGAAAGTTGTACAGCGAAGAAGTTTTTGGAACGGAGGGATTCGTCGGACCCACATCGACCCTCTACCACATCCACCCTCCAACGCAGGTTGCTGGGTGGAAGCCGATCTATTCATGCAAACCTGAGTACGTCGAGCGCGACGTCATGCGCATGCGCCATGTCCGCAGTTCGCCGATGCAACCAATGGGCGATCCAGTCACTGGACGGGTGGTCCTCTTTGGAAACGACGATGTTGAAATGTCTGTCTGTGTCCCAGCTGAACCAATGCCCTACTGGTTCAAGAGTGGCACAGGCGATGAATGCATTTTTGTGCATCATGGCACTGGAGTCGTTCACTCGACCTTCGGAACGCTGCACTTCGGCCCGAAGGACTACATCATCATTCCAAAGGGTGTGACCTATCAAATGATCTTCGACACTCCGGCGGCAGGCGCGCCACATCCGCGCTTTCTCCTGATCGAATCGGTCAATGGATCACACATCCTTCCCCCACCGCGCTATCTCTCGAAGCAAACCGCGCAGTTTCTTGAGCACGCCCCCTACTGCGAGCGCGACCTCCGTCTGCCGAAGCTGCCTCTGACTTTCGACGAGCGCGGGTCATATGAGGTTCGAATCAAGACGCGTGGCGCCGTGCACGCCTACCAATACAGCTATCACCCGCTCGATGTCGTTGGGTGGGATGGCTGCTACTACCCATACATTTTCAACATCAGTGACTTCAGTCCAATTGTCGGAAAGCACCACCTGCCACCTCCAACGCACCAGACATTTGAGGCACACAACTTTGTCATCTGCTCGTTCTGTCCACGGCTGCTCGATTTTCATCCAAAGGCAATTGTCGTCCCATACAACCATTCAAATCTCGACTCAGACGAAGTGCTGTACTACGTCGAAGGCAACTACAAGGCGCGGCGCGGCATCGAAAGTGCCTCGTTGACGCTGCACCCTCAGGGGATTCCACACGGGCCACATCCTGGCACCGTCGAGTCGTCAATCGGTGCGACACAGACTGATGAACTTGCGGTGATGTGTGACACATTTCGCCCCCTCTTTCCGACGAAGGCGGCACTCGACCTCGACGATGTGCAATACCCATTCAGTTGGGAGCAAGATGGACCGCGGGTTGTCGCACCCTCTGCCGGTGCTGGTGGAGTGAACACCTGGTGAGGTGGCGGTCCCAATGGAGTTTCGACGAATGAAGAAACGCACGATGATTCGAATCGGCCTGCTCGCGCTGGTCATCGTCGCCATGGGCGGGCTCGCGTACGCGGCAAACCGAGCAGCCGACGGGCCTGGGGCGACGACGAAGGCCCCTCCGTCGAGCGACAAGAAGGGACTTCCCATCGAACAAGTGACACTCCAAGGAAGCGTCTTCAACCTCGAGGTGGCGGCGAACCCAACAGACATTGCACGCGGGCTTTCCAAGCGCGTCGAGATCCCACCGAATACGGGGATGATCTTTGTGTTTTCATCGGGCAACGACCGCTCGTTCTGGATGATCGATTGCCTCGTCGACATGGACATCGCCTACCTCAGCGCAGACGGAACAGTGCTGAGCGTGTACACGATGAAGAAGGAAGCTCCCAGGGGCGAGCGCGAACCAGCAGCTGAGTATGAAGCTCGGCTGAAGCGTTACCTCAGTGGTCCAGGGGCACAGTTCGTCATTGAGACACCCGCAGGCACGAATGAAGCTCTCAAAATCAAGCCAGGAGTCAAAGTGGCCCTGAACCGAAAGCGCTTGATGAGCTTTCTGCCCCGCTAGCGTCTCGCTGAGCGCGCTGGCGTCACGATGCCGCTGCACTCACCAAACCCAATGCGCGGCAGGCCTTCACGCTCGCACCATGCACGCATGATCACCTCATCGCCATCGTGAAGAAACTTGCGTTCGGTTCCATCGGAGAGTTGGATCGGCTCCGTTCCGCGCCAGGTTCGCTCAAGCAAGCATCCGCGCGATTGGCGCGTGGGTCCTGAGATTGTGCCACTCGCGAGCAGATCACCAGGTCGTAGGTTGCACCCCGAACTCGTGTGATGCGCGATCATCTGCGCGAGAGACCAGTACATCTGAGTGAAGTTGCCCTGACTGATGCGCGTCGAAGGTGTGCCTGCTGCTCGCATCGCGGCGCTGGCAATCGAGACCTCGAGCTGAATGTCATAAAGCACATCGGCACTGCCGCGCAGATACGGCAACGGCTCTGGATCACCTGCTGCGCGTGCTGGAAGCGCGACCCGATAGGGTTCAAGCGCTTCAAGGGAAACAACCCATCCGGACAGCGTCGACGCGAAGTTCTTGGCGAGGAAGGGTCCGAGTGGCTGATACTCCCACTTCTGTATGTCGCGTGCGCTCCAATCGTTGAGCAACACGAGTCCAAAGACATGGTGGAGCGCATCGTCCACGTCGATCGGATCGCCCAACGCATTCCCCGTTCCGATGAGCGCTCCTACTTCGAGCTCGTAGTCGAGCAGTTTCGACGGACCAAACGATGGAGGACCCGCGTCTGATTGCACAGTCTGCCCACTCGGGCGCTGAACTGGAGTACCCGATGCAACGATCGAGCTCGAGCGCCCGTGGTATCCAATGGGCATGTGCTTCCAATTCGGAAGAAGCGGATTGTCTGGCCGAAACATGCTGCCGACATTGGTTGCGTGGTTGAGCGATGCGTAAAAATCGCTGTAGTCGCCGATGACACATGGCAGCCGAAGTGTCATTGCCCACTGTGGCAGCATGATCGATCCGCGCGCGGGATGATCTCGCAGCTCTGCGCAATCACGCTGCAAGAGTCGGGTGAGTTCTGCGCGCGTCGATCGCCACACTTCGCGACCAAGCGACATGAATTCGTTCAGCGAATCGCCCGTCAGTGCGGCTCGAACCCGCTCGTCAAGCCGTGCGAGGCACTGCGATTCAACCAGCGCCCGGCAATCGACAATCGATCCACCGATTCGAACGCCGATTCGAACTCCACGCCCTTCACCAGCCACGACCCCGAAAGGCAAGTTCGCGAGCGAAAACTCGCACGCTGCATCATTCGCCCCCTCGACCCACGACGGCTTCGCGACCGAGGTCACGCTGGACCTCCCATCGGAAGCGCACGGACGACCTCCATCGCAACCAAATCATCCCAAGGTTCTTCAAATGAACATGAACCGAACGAGTGCGCGAAGCGACTGCGCGTCTCTTCGATCTCGTCCAGTGAGACTCGAACCCCCTTCCACATGAGTGCGTGTTCGCTGAACTCGATGTCGTTGACCGAGTCGAGATTAAGGACATGGGTGAGGCCATCTAGGTCGCACTTTCGATGATCGATGAACGCCGCTCCAAGCAGCACGTTGAGGAATCCAAACTGCTTTGAGCCCGCCGCGGTATTGAAGTGACACAGGGCGCGGTGAAGCCCGGCAGTGGCCTTAAATGGAACACCTGCCGATGCGCATGCGTGCAAGGCACGCGCGAGGTCGGCGGCTGCTGGATGCGCCTGCGGCGTCGTGCCTCCTGTTCGAAACTTCGCTCCAGCCTCTTCACCGACGAGCGCAGCGATGACTCCACGAGGATCGCTGTCGAGCGAAATCTCAAAGTACGGAAACATGTCGTCTGGAAGCATGGGAAGCGCGCGCTCAACCGAAGTCGCGTCTGCGGCACGCATCTCGAGCGAATCGATTCTCATCGCCGCGGCCCCAACTTCGCTGTGCCGCTCGTTGAAGGCCTCGACGCGCGCCAGGTCGGCCTCAAACTCAGAGGTCCCCGCGGGAGAGAGCACACACGAGATCGCCCACGCTCCATGCGTCTGGGGGAGCACTGCGTCTGGAGCGTGCCCGACCGCCTGAACCGAGAGCAGATCGAGTTGTGCAACTGGCCAAATCAATCGGCCGAGCATCCACTGCCTCGTCGACCCGTGTACATGCGCATAGTTTCGTACGGTCGTCACTGGGTCGAGTTGCGCTGGCGGATAGAGACCTGCGTAATCGACGATCGATGCGACGAGTGCGTGAACGCTTTGCATTGCCGCACGATACGGCTTCCGCACGAATTAGTCTTCGACGAAGTTGAGATCGCGCCCGTATGTCTCAGGAAGAAAGAAGACTGAGAGGATGGCGCACGGAATCACAATCGCTGCGACGACCAGAGCCGCCTGCCACGGAGCGTCGCTCGTTCGACCGAGCAGTCCCTCGCAGAGAGTCCACAGGAACGCGCTTCCGGCGGCCGACCACCGCACAAAGTTGGGGGCTGAGGTGGTCGCAGTTGCGCGCAAGTTCGTTCCAAACTGTTCCGCAACGACCGTGACGAAGACCGCCCAATACCCAGTGGCGATTCCGAGCGCGACGGTGCATCCATAGAAGGCTGTGAGCGATCTCGATCCAACGGTGAAGTAGAGCGCCACGGCCACCGCAGTGAGCAGATGGAAGCCCCACAGCGCCGTTCGACGCGACTTCAGCCACTGGCTCAGAAGACCGCTCGAAAGGTCGCCAACGGCGAGGCCGATGTAGCACCACATGATGGCGAGTCCCGGCGTGGGTCGCGCTTCAACGGGCATGCCGAGGCTCGCGCCGATGGCGTCGCAGTACTTGATCAGAATCGCAACGACGAACCAGATCGGAACGGCGCACACGATGACGGCGAGGTACCGGCGACACCGAGACCATGGCGTGAAGAGCAGCCAGAACGCTCCACGCCCGCGGACCTCGCTTGTTCGCGTCGCAAAGAACATGCCGCTTTCGACGACTCCAACGCGCAGAAAGAGCAGTGCGAGTCCCATGATGCCTCCGATGAGGAATGCCGTTCGCCACTCGACGACGCGAGTGATGAAGAATGCCACGATGGCACCGCAGATGCCGACGGTCGCGACGGCGGTCGTGGCGAGTCCCCGTCGCTCTTTGCTCACGAGTTCGCTGACCAATGTGATGCCCGCACCGAGTTCACCTGCGAGGCCAAATCCTGCGACAAATCGCAGCACTCCGTACTGGTGGATGGCGCTCCCAAGTCCGCACATGTGTAGGAGTGCGCCGGCACCTTGGTTGGGAACATCGGCGATGAACGCGTTGAGGATGTTCGCGATCGAATAGACCATGATCGATCCGAAGAGCACAGAGAGTCGTCCCCGTCGATCCCCGAGGACTCCCCACACAATGCCACCGATGACGAGTCCCGTCACTTGGAGGTAGTTATCAAGCCAGAGTCCAACTGGCTTGAGTTGATCTGCGGCGACTCCGAGCGATTGAAGACTGTCGACGCGCACGATCGCGAAGAGCAGCAGGTCGAAGATGTCGACGAAGTATCCCAATGCGGCCACGAGGATGACGAGTGCGCGAGCGCGGCGATGTGACGCGGTGGGTTGAAGAGTCATCGAGTTCGAAAGGTACTCTGACCTCATGAGGACATTACCTACACAACTCCCAACGTCGCTGTGCATCGCCTGCGCCATCGGTGCAGCGGGTGCACTCCTTGGATCGCTCTGGGCCGCAGAACCACTTGTTGCACCGGGGTCACTCGGGAACACTTCCGACTTTCAGTACGCGCGCCTTGTGTTCACGGTCGCACCCCAGTCGACGACGGTCTGGATCAACACTCCGGTGGGAGCCGCGACTGCATCAATTGGCAAGGGCACCGGTGGGACGCTCGACGCGATTCAAGAGGCGATTCGCGCGACCGATCCTGCGGGCAGCTACGACACGCTCGGCACAGGTCTCGCAGTCGATGACATGGTGCTGATGCAATGGATGGGGCTGGCGAATTGGGAACTCGCCGCCGTGACACAAAA
>SYHM01000102.1 GCA_005799205.1 Planctomycetia bacterium
CGACTTCGGGACAAATCCGCCTCGAAAATGCGATTGGATTGCCATAAGTGTGCCGATTGTCAATGATCACTACCGCACGGGCGGTGGAGGCGGTGCTGCACAGCCTTATGACCAACCGAACGCAACCCATTGCATCCTCAGCCCTTCTGCGACGATGGGCTTTTGGCGGATGCTTCGCAATCGCGCTCGCGACCCAGTCACCGTGCCCGTTGGCACTCGGTCAGAGTGACGAGCCGTCCGTTCCTCCAGGATCTATCCCGCCAGTCGCTGGAGAACCGGCTGGAGTTCCTGCCCCACCAGAGTCGCCACCGGTACCGCCGCCAGCGGAGCCAACTGTTCACCCCCAACCCCAAGCGCCAGCGCCACCCCCGGTCCCAGCGCCACCTCCGACTTCGGCGCAACCTCTCGTGCCCGCGCCCGCGTCGCCAGAGGCGCCAGCCGCAGCCCCGATTTCAGACATCTCCCCACCCGTGATTGAGGTGTCACCGAGCGGAACGATCACGCTCGCAGCACAAAATGTTGGAATCGATTCGCTGCTTGAACTTCTCGCCGTGCGCAGCAAGCAGAACATTGTCGCGAGCGACAAGGTCGATGGAAAGGTCTCGGTCAACCTCTACGACGTGCCCTTCGATCAAGCACTCGAAGCGATTCTCTCGGTCAATGGGCTCGTCTCGAATCGCCAAGGTGGATTCATTTACGTGTACACCAAGGCTGAATTCGACGCAGCAACTCAGGCGGCGCGCAAGGTCTCGACCCGTGTCTTCACGCTGCAGTTTCTGAGTTCAGTCGACGCGGAGGCCTTCATCAAGCCAGTACTGTCGAAAGAGGGGGCGATCGCAGCGCGCGGGCTTGTGACGCCCGGGTTTCAGTCGACGATTACCAATGGAGGCGCCGATGAGTACGCCTTCACCGCTCGCGTGCTGGTCACGGACTACGACTCCAACCTAGACGCAGTCGAGCGCGTGCTCAAGGAAATCGATGTACCGCCTCAGCAGGTTCGCGTGGAATGCACCATCGTTTCTGCGCAGGTGGACGAGAACAATGCGTACGGAATCGACTTTGCCGCGATCGGCAATCTCAATTTTGACAATGTCACCGACGCATTGCTCGGAAATCTTGTTCCTCCCCTCGGCATTCCAGATGCTCTGCACGATGGAACAGCTTCACCGTATCCAAGTACGAGTGCTCAGGCAGGGGCGGTCAACAACATCGTGGCGCTGCCTGGTGCGCCAAACGCGAATGTCAAGATGGGTCTGATTGCCGGCGACATGGCCGTGTTTCTGAACATTCTTGATGACGTCACGGACACGACGGTGCTCGCACGGCCCGCTGTGACCTGTCTGAATCGCCAACGAGCCTCGGTCGAGGTTGGCGAGCGCGTCGCATATGTCACATCGACGGTGAGTCAGACCAGCACGACGCAGACCGTCAACTTCCTCGACACCGGCATCATCCTTCACTTTCGTCCCTTCATTTCGCTCGACGGGATGATTCGCATGGAACTCATGCCGAGCATTTCCGACTACACGATTCGAAAGATCGGCGATCCCAAGTCTGTGAACTACACCGAAGTTCCCGACGAGAACAAGCAGGAAATCAGGACCAATGTTCGCGTGCGAAGCGGGCAAACGGTCGTGCTTGGTGGACTCTTCAGCGACAAAATTGTGACGCAGCGAAGGCAGGTTCCAGGAGTCGCAGATATTCCACTCATCGGTGGTTTCACTGGAGGTCAAGGCGATCAGGTGCAGCGCAACGAGATCATCTTTATGGTGACTCCGACCGTTCTCGAGGATGAAAAACTCTATGTAGAAGGGCGCGACTCACTCGAGATCACAGAAAACGTTCGCGTTGGCGCGCGGGCGGGACTATTGCCATTTTCGCGCGAACAGGTCACGGCCAATTACCAACAGGACGCATTCATGGCTTACGAGAATGGCGACCTCACAAAGTCACTCTTCTATTCGAACGCGGCACTGCGTATGAAGCCGATCTCGCCAGCAATGCAGCAACTGCGCGAGCGTGTGATTTCGATGCCTGGATCTGATTATCAAGACCAAATCGACAAGACGCTCGTCGAACGGCGAACATTCGTCCCAGCGCCATCAGCCGAACCCGCGCGGTCACCATCTGCCGAGGCGGGAACACCTTGAACCACTTTCTCGTGACTCGCTGTAGTTCTGTCGCGGGGGGCCTCGCGTGTTTCTGTCTCATCGCGCTCGTGGCGTGCAAGGGCCCAACCGCGGCGGGGATCGAAGCACGAAAGAACGCTAAGGATCGGTTCGATCGCGTTGGTGCGGGAGTCGCGACCGATCAGGCAGCGCAAGCGCTCGATTCGGGGCAATTCACGGAGGCGCTCAAGCACATTGACAAGGTCGTCGCGGTCAATTCGAGCGATGCGAAGGCGAGGCTTCTGCGTGGACGAATTGTCCTCGAGATGGGTCGGCTCGAGAGCGCGACCGCTGAATTCAGGGCCGCCTACGAACTCAACCCAAGTTGTGATGAGTGCCTTTACTACCTCGGAGTTGTTCATCAGCGTTGGGGTCGCGACGACGAGGCGCTTGCGAACTACGCCGCCGCTCGGGCAATCGAGCCGACCAACATTCACTATCTCTTGAGTGAGGCGGAGACGCTGCTCGCGCTCGGGCGCGTGAGCGATGCGGATCGTCTCGTCAATGACTCACTGTGCCACTTCGAGTTCAACTCATCGCTCTCCCACTTGCGCTCTGAGATTGCAGCAGCCTCAGGTGACAATGATCAGGCGCTCCAGTATCTCGAGCTTGCAGTGACGCTCGCACCCGATCCATCGACCTATCAGGAAGACCTCGCCATTTGCGCCTTCGGCGCGAAGCAGTGGGACCGATGCCTCACCGCGCTCACGGCGCTCGCCCCGACGATCGGGCAGCGCGATGATCTGCTGCGCATGCAGGCCCGATGCCTCGTCTTGACTGGGCGTGGATCTCAAGCACGCGACCTGCTTGTTCGTCTCGAAGGCACGCAGGCGACAGGGGTCAATGGCGTCTCGGTCGAGCATGACATCACGCTCGGATACATCGCATGGCTGATCGGTGACGTCTCGCGGGCAAAGGTCTCGGCTGAGCGGCTGATCGCACGCAACCCGACACTGTGCGACGGTTTTCTCTTGATGGGACTCGTGCTTGAACACTCCGGCGACCTTGAGCGGGCGGAAGTGGCGCTCGCGAAAGCGTGCGCGCTCGATCCCAAGCGAAAAGTGGCTCAAGAACTGCTCTTGCGCA
>SYHM01000103.1 GCA_005799205.1 Planctomycetia bacterium
ATCAATGACGACTTTTTGTACTGGCTAAAGACGAGCGGACCGAACTGGTTGCTTGCAGTGCTCGTGGTTGCATGCCTCATGATGGGATGGAATTGGAGGAAGAACCGAGAGGCATCCGCGCTCGATCTCGCGTGGGCAGAACTCAACGCGGCCGACATCCCATCAGCACTGAAGGATGTCGCTGCAAAGCATGGTTCGATCGATTCGGTTGCAACGTATGCGCTTCTCAATGCGGGAGATCGGTATCTCCAGAGCATCCTCTCTGGCAAGCGATTCGATCGTGAGGCAACAGCATCGGACGCATCGATGACCCCAGAACTCAAGGCCGAGTGGCTCGCTGAAGCAGACGCGCTCTACCTCGATGTCATCAAGGCTGCGCAGACCGATCCGACAGGCGGATCACGCGGGTTTGAGATTGGGGCGCTCTTTGGTCGGGCAGCGGTCGCCGAGACTCGCGGCGATGTCACTTCTGCGAAGACGAACCTCGAAGCGATTCAAGCCGTTGCGGGTGACGACTATCCGTGGCTCGTGAAGAACGCGGCTGCGCGACTTGCAACGCTCGGCGTGATTTCGTCGCCATATCCCATTCCAGCCGCGCCCGTCGCCGCGCTGCCTCCAGTGGTTGACCCTGCAACGGGTCTCGCTCCAACAGCACTGCCGGCTGCGGATACTGAAGCGCTGAAACTCTTGCTCGGAGACTTGTCGAAGTCCAGCAGCGCTCCGGCAGCTGCGCCGATTGCAGTCCCAAGTCCTGCCCCAGAATCGGCTCCCGCTCCGTAACGCACGGCAGCGATCAACGCTGCGGACTCCATGGCACTTGATCCTCAACGCGAGAGTCCACCGCTCATTTCGGAAGCGGGGACGGTCGATCGGGATGCACTTTTTGCGTTGTATGACGACGCGGGTGCTTCAGACGAGGATCGTCCAGTCGCCGTCAGCTTTACCCTCAGCCATGACCTGAACAAGCGTCTCGATCGATATCTCGTCGATCGCGTTCCGTTCCTCAGTCGCACATCGCTGCAACGACTCATCGATGAAGATGCTGTGCTCGTGAATGGCCGAGTTGCCAAGGCGAGCACCAAGTTGCGGCTAGGAGATGTCGTTGTCGCGACGCTTCCACCTCCGCCGTCGAGCGAGATTCCACCTGAGGAGATGGACCTCGACATTCTCTTCGAAGACTCAGAGATGATCGTCATCAACAAGCGTCCGGGGCTGATCGTGCATCCCGCGCGAAGCCACAAGTCGGGCACACTCATCAATGGGCTGGCGTGGCACTTTCAACATCGCACGAGCGGGCAACTCTCAGACGTCGGAAAAGAATTCGCTCGCCCAGGCGTCGTACACCGACTCGACAAGCACACCAGCGGCGTCATGGTTGCAGCGAAGACCGATACCGCACATTGGCGTCTCGGAAAGCAGTTTGAAATGCGACAGACTCACAAGCGCTACCTCGCGATCGTCGAGGGGCATCCAGAGCCCCTCGTCGATCTGATCGATTTGCCGCTTGGAAAACACCCGACCATTCGAGAGAAGTATGCGGTGCGCCACGATGAGACCGGCAAGCCATCGCAGACCTTCTATCGAGTGCTCGAGAATTATCTCGGGTATTCGCTCGTCGAACTCGAGCTGCGCACTGGTCGAACGCATCAGATTCGAGTGCACCTCTCACACATCGGATACCCGCTGCTGGGCGACGACATGTACGGTGGCAGCCACATCTGCGAACGTGATATCGGCGGACCGTCGGACGCACCCTTGATGAGTCGGCAGGCGCTGCACGCGGCGTATCTAGGGCTACGCCACCCAATCTCGAACGAAGCGATGACATTTCAAGCGCCGCTTCATGCTGATATGCAGCGAACCGTCGACCTCTTACGCACGCATCGATTTCAGCGCGCCATCGAGTCTGGTGGAACCGTCGTCTCGGTGCCGCGCTCGAAGCCGACTCATCCGCCGATCGACCTCTAGATGCGCTCGAGGCTGGTGGTGCGGCGCATCAACTCAAGGAGCGCCTCGCGAGGGTCCTTCCCCTCAAAGAGCACAGCATGGACGGCCTGCGCAATCGGCATGTCGACTTGATGAAGTGCCGCAAGCTGCGCAACGACGCGGCAGGTATCGACTCCCTCGACAACGGAGTCCATCGATGCCAACGCTGCGGCGCACGAATCGCCGCTGCCGATTTTTTCACCGAGTGTGCGATTGCGGCCGTCGGCGCTGAAGCACGTGGTTGCGAGGTCACCCATTCCTGCGATCCCAAAGAATGTGTCACGCCTCCCACCCATGGCGATGCCGAGGCGTGAAATCTCCGCAAGTCCGCGCGCGAGCAACGTCGCCTTTGCATTCATCCCAAGTCGCATGCCATCGATCAATCCTGCCGCGATTGCGATGACATTCTTGATCGCCCCCGCCGCCTCAACTCCTGCCTGATCAGAACTGCAGTAGATACGCCATGCATCGCCCGTGAGCGCACGCTGGACGCGCTGCGCCGCCGCCTCGGTTCCTGCAGCGATCAATGCCGTTGGGAGCCCGCGCGCGACCTCGGTCGCAATCGTTGGACCTGAGAGCGCGACCCGTTCACCAGCGACTCCAATGTCGGCGAGCACTTCGGTGGGCCGCAGCATCGTCCCCATCTCAAATCCCTTGGCGACGCTCACCACAATTGCCGACCGAGGACAGTCGGCGATCAGAACATTCCAGACTGCACGGGCGTACTGGGCGGGAATGGCAGTCAGTACGAGATCGGCATCCTCAAGAGCGCGTCGAGCATCACCAGTCACGACGAGTGATGTCGGCAGCGTGAGACCTGCGATACGAGGTGTTGCGCGGTTGCGTTGGAGCGGTTCGACCTCATCGGGAGTCCGACCCCAGAGCACAACGGAGTGCCCCGCTCGCGCTGCGTGGCACGCGAGGACCGTTCCAAACTGCCCACAGCCGATGACCGCGATGCGCTCTGGCATCGACACACCCTACCACGGCGCGGACCCATCACCGGTGCTACCCTCACAACGATGACCACTCTCGAACGCACTCCCGCAACACTGCCCACCGACCGCGAGGGCGACGGAGCTCAAGGGGGAGCACGACTTGAGCGTCGGCTCTTCGTCGCGTTGTGCGGCGGGACGCTCCTGCTTGTTGCGTGGCTCGGCGAAGCATTGCTCGGGATCGAACACTCGGTCGCGCAGATTCCTGCTGTGGTTGGCGCGATCGTGCTCACCATTCCAATGGCGACTGGTGCGATCAAAGAGCTCCGCGCAGGTCGACCATCGAGCGACTCCCTCGCGACGGTAGCGATCCTGGCGGCAATTGCGAACCACCTCTACTTGGCTGCGGGCTTTCTCGCGTTTTTTCTGTGGCTTTCAGAGCTGATCCTCTCACGAACCGCGTGGGGAGCCCAGCGCGCGATCCGAGAACTTCTCGAACTCACTCCAGACATGGCGCGCATCGTCAACTCACAAGGTGAAGAGCGCGAGGTCAGCCGCACCGTCGTTCGTGTTGGGGACATCGTGCGTGTGCGCCCTGGCGAGAACCTGCCAGCCGACGGGCGCATCATCGCAGGCACAAGCAACATCAACCAGGCATCGCTCACGGGCGAAGCAATTCCGGTTGATGCACAACCTGGGCTCGATGTGCACGCTGGCACAACCAACCTCACTGGACAGATAGACATTCAGGTGACGGCTGTCGCGGGCGAAACCACCATCGGAAAGGTGGAATCGCTCATTCGAGAAGCGGAAAATTCTCGCAGCGATCGGCAAGAGCTGATTGAGCGCCTCGCGTCGTACTACGTGCCCGTTGTGCTCATGGTCGCGGGGCTCGTCTGGTTCTTCACGAGCAAGAGTGCGATCGCAAGCGTGCGAGATCAAGCGGCAGTTCGGGCGATCACGGTGCTCGTTGTGACATGCCCTGGAGCACTGCTCATCGCCTATCCGACGGCCATGGTCGCAGCATTCGCTGCCGCGGCGCGACTCGGAATCATGATCAAGCAGACTCGAACGCTCGAGGCAGCTGGTCGAATCGACACAGTTGTGCTCGACAAGACAGGCACGCTCACAACGGGACGTTTTAGTGTGAGTCGGCTCGCTCCAGCTCAAGGGTGTGAAGGGGCCGCACTGCTGCAAGGGGCGGCGGATTGCGAACAGTCCTCGAACCACCCACTCGCCAAGAGCATCCTCGAGACTGCTCAGCGCGCGCGCATCCAACCGACCGCACTGAGTTCATACGAAGAGGTTCACGGGCGTGGCGTCATCGCTTGCACGGCTTCAGGGTCGACACTGCACGCGGGCCGATCTCGTTGGCTGTGTGAGTTGAACCCATCGATCGTCGACGAGGTCGCGAAGGTCGAAGCGCGGATCGATGGCATGTCGAGTGTGCATGTGATGGTCGACAACCACTACCTCGGCGCAGTTGGGCTCGAAGACAAAGTGCGCCAACATGCTCCTGAAACAATCACGCGGCTACGCGCCCTTGGAGTGCGGCGCGTCTGCATCTTCACCGGCGATCGGCTCGCCGTTGCCCGTCAGGTTGGAGAGGCGGTCGGGGTTGACGCAATCGAAGCGGAGTGTCTGCCAGAAGAGAAACACGAGGAACTCAAGTACCTGCTGCACCGTGGACACAAGGTGCTCGTGGTCGGTGACGGCATCAACGACGGCCCCATTCTCGCGAGTGCTGATGTCGGTGTCGCCATGGGACTCTCAGGATCGGATATCGCGACCAACAGCGCTGGGGTGGCGTTGATGAACGACGACCTACGACACATTCCTTTCTTGCTCGAACTGGCAAGCAAGGCGCGTGGAGTGATCGCCGTGAACATCGCTGCGAGCCTGCTGCTCGCGCTGATTGGACTCGCGCTTGCAGCGACTGGGCAGATTCAGATCTGGGTGACTCCCTTCTATCAAGCGGCGGCCTACATCTTCGTGATTGCAAACAGCCTGCGTCTCGTGCGCTTCGGCGAGGAGTATGCCGACACCGAAGAGGTCCGGCGCGAGAGCGAAGCGCGCCGCACAGCGAAGCCGCTGCGTGCGATCCACCGAATCTCAGCGACGTCGTAACACCTATGGGATCGACCCACCCCCAGCGCAATCATTGGTGCTGGTCGGTGGTGGGAGCCATGCTGTGCATGGGCTCGAACGCTCGAGGTCAATCCAACGACGAGGTGGCTCAGCTTTTCGCACGCACGTGTCTGGGGTGCCACAGCGCTGATGGCGCTTCTGGACTCGATCTCACCCGTCCCGGAACGCTCGCGCGACGGGCTCTGACTGCTGCGCAACTTGTGCGAACCGGGGTCATGCCTCCATGGTTGCCAGGCGGCAAAGGGGCGCCACTGCGCGCTCC
>SYHM01000010.1 GCA_005799205.1 Planctomycetia bacterium
ATACATCGTCGCACGCGTAATCACTCCTAGTCCAGCAACATCGTCCACGAGCAACGGAACAACCAGAACAAACAGAACGAAGTAAGGCAATCCCCAAACAATGATCTCGACCGCTGTCGCTGTCGATGGGGTCCAGACGAGTGAGAATGCAGACCATCCGTAGAGGGCCAGCGCGCCAACGAACGCAATATTGGCATGACCAATCAAGGCGCCCGGCCTCTGAATGCAGTACCGAACCGCCGCGACTCCAACCACGAGCGCAACGAGCACATTGCACAGCATGGGCCGAACAAAAAACATATTGGATGATGCCTGAAGCGCTTGCTCGAGCGAATACATCGACAGCGCGAGCGCCACTGCCCAACCTGGACTCAGCAGCGCTGCGAGGCATCCAAATGCGAAGACTCCAACGGTCAGTACCTGAATCATGAGCAGAGCGAGATCCGAAACCGCGTGCTTCGGATGCGCGCGCGAAGGGTACAGCGCGTCTACAAAACTCGTGCTTCAAGCCTTGGCGAGTTCAGTCCCAATCGGCAAGCACGGTCGCGAGGTCGATTCCATCGACGACACCATCGTTGTTGGTATCTGGTTGATCGTCGCTCGTGCCCCAGCCCGCGAGCACCGCTGCAAGATCAGCTCCGTTCACGATGCCATCACCGTTGGCATCTCCAGGAGAGGTCGGGTTCCCGCCGACCGTTCCATCGTTCCCAACGCGCTGCGCGGCGAGTTCGGTGTTGCCGATTCCACCATCTGGCCACGCGAAGATGGAAGCAGTCGACTGACCAACGCAGACCATCATGCCCTTGTCCGAAGGACCAGCGAGCGCCGCGGGGGCGGTCCACTGGGCGACTCCATCCGCACTCACACGCTGCGCGAAGACTGAATCAGCCACCGCGGAGCTCGAGGTATGCCACGCGAAAGTCGCCGATCCGCCGCTTGCTGTGGCTGACACGAAGTCTGTTGAGTACTGCGACACGATGGGCGAGAGCGAGAGACCCGACGCGCCCCAAAGGCGCGCACCTGTCCCTGACAGCGCGAAAGCTTGCGCCGACACTCCGTAGTTCGACGACGCTGGGACGTGTTCAGGCCACACGACATAGACCCGGTCGGCGGCAGCATCGACCGCAAATCGTGGTGAGACGCGTTCGAGCGTTGTCGTCGATGCAACAGTCGCGCCGTTGGCGCCGAACTTCGCGACTCCCTGAAGGTCGAGCACCTGCACCGAACACTGCAGTGGGGTCGAGGTGTACCAACAGAAGACATAGCCGACTCCAGGAATCGCCTGACAGGGGGGGTAGTTTCCGATCTGCAGTGATCCGGTCGAGAACACGACTGCTGGGGTCGTTGTCGTTGCAGTCCACCCAAGGACCCCTGTTGGCGAGACGCGCCACGCTTTGAGCGTCTTGGCGCCTGTGAATCCAACTTGGCGCACGCACGAGACCATCACACCACCAGCCGCATCGGCGGCAGGCCACAGATCTGCGTTGGTCGTCTGCGCAGTTCCGTCTTGGATCGTCACTGGTGTCGTCCAGAGTGCTGCACCTGTCTCAGCGTTGAGTCGTTGCAACTTTGATGCTGGGCTCTCAAACCATGACACGTAGATCGATCCATCAAAGGGGTCCTCGCGGACCTTGGGGTTCGCGACGTAAGCACCGACGGTTCCCATCGACACAGTCCAAAGAATGCCGCCAGTTGAGTTGAGGAGGGAAACACTGATGCGATCGCTGCCAGAGCGGTCGTCGTTGTAGGCGACGGCGAGCCTTCCACCGCTGACGGCTGATGAGTAGTAATCAACCGTCGACGAAAAGCCACGGTCTGCGATCAGTGTTCCGTTTGGTCCCCACGAAGGCGTGCCGCTTGCGTCGTAGTGATTCGCGCGCACGTCATAGCCGCCCGTGGCGTTGTCGAACCATGACATGAAGAACCCATCGTTCGCCGCTGCTGAGAGCTTCGGCTGCACTTGGTCATTCGCGCCAGACGCAAGAATGGACGGACCCGTGGAAGTCCATGCGCCGATACCGATGATCGAGGTAAGCGCCACGGCCGTAGCCACAGCGACGACAGATCCTGTCTGCTTCATCCACGCATTATGCCCCACAAGGTTCAAAAGGCAAAAGGAATTGTTCGATTGGGAGACTTTCAGTCAAAGAGGCTTGGCTCATCCGGCACAGAACGCACTTCGTTGCAGGTTGTCGGACCTGGAAAGGCCTCATATTCGTCGTTGGGATGAGCGCCAATCCACTCGACAAAGGCCTCGACTTCGGTTGCCACTGCACACTCGCGCCAGCGATCGCCGAATCGTGTGCTGATTCCAAGCCACAGATGTGCAAATGCGTTTCTTGTGGCGAGTGCAGCGTGAGGATGCAGTTGCGGTTGAATCTTCGCTCCCACGCATGCGACCAGTTCACGAATTCGCAAGATCTCTTGTGGCGTCACTGCGGCACGACGCTACCAGTTGTATCTCACGCGGCGTCTACTCTCTGAAGCATGTTGACTGCGTCAGCCATTTCGTGCGCCCTGATCACATCGGGATGCCTCTCACAGGGCGAGCAGACGGCCCCACAGGATGCTCCCCCCACGACCGTCAAGGTGCTGGTTCCTGATGGATTTCAAGTGGCACTCTTCGCGCGTGAACCACTCGTTGCAGATCCAGTTGCATTCGACATCGATTCGCAAGGGCGCCTCTTCGTCGCAGAAAGCCATCGCCAAGAGCGCGGCATTGAAGACAATAGGTCGAGTTCTTTCTGGCTGCTCGACGATCTTGCCGCGCAGAGCGTTGAGGACCGCGCCGCCTACTACGAGAAGTGGAAGGACAAGCGCGCCAACGGCATGGACTACTACAGCGCGTTCGCCGACCGTGTGCGCATGCTCGAAGACTCGAACGGTGATGGTCTCGGTGACCGTGTCACGAATTTCTCTCGCGACTTTCGCGACCCACTTGATGGCACTGGTGCCGGAATCATGGTGGATGGCGACAGCGTGCTCTACACATGCATCCCTCATCTGTGGAGGATGCGCGATGGCAACGGCGATGGAGTCGCCGACGAAACCGAGTCGCTCTTCAGTGGTTTTGGTGTCCGCACAGCACTTCGCGGCCATGACATGCATGGACTGATCGTGGGGATGGATGGACTGATCTACTGGTCAATTGGCGATCGCGGATACCGAGTCTCAACGCGCGAAGGCACTGAACTCGCAGACCCGAAGTCTGGCGCCGTCTTTCGCTGTCGGCCTGATGGCACGCGCCTTGAACTCTTCGCCACAGGTCTGCGCAATCCGCAAGAACTCGCCTTCAATGAGTTTGGCGACCTGTTTACTGGTGACAACAATTCTGATGGTGGCGACAAGGCGCGCTTTGTTTTCGTGATGCAGGGCGGCGAAACAGGCTGGGACATGAACTACCAGACGCTCGAAGGGGTGAATCAGCGCGGGCCCTGGAATCAAGAAGGACTCTGGCACCTTCGCGGCAAGAATGAGCGCGACCATCCGGCGTGGGCTCTGCCGCCACTCGCCCACATTGGAAGTGGACCATCCGGTCTTGCATTCGCGCCTGGAACCATGCTCTCTGACGCGTGGGACGGGCGGTTCTATATGTGCGACTTTCTCGGCAGCGACAAGCACAGCAGTGTTCTTGCGATTGCCGCCGAACGACGTGGTGCTGGATACGAAGTCACTGAGGTCAAGCCGTTCGCGCGCGAGGTGCTCGCGACTGACGTTGTGTTCGGACCCGATGGGCGCGTCTACGTGAGTGACTGGGGTGGTGGTTGGTACTCGAAGGACGCTGGAGAGATCTATGCGATCTGGGAGCCCGCTGCACGCGAGACTGAAGTCTGCGCGCAGAGCCGCGCGAT
>SYHM01000104.1 GCA_005799205.1 Planctomycetia bacterium
TGCACAAGGGCGCTGCTCACCAATGACCATTCGCACCCAAGTGATTTGGACCGCGCTGGTGTTCCTCGCGGTGAGCGTGATCGTCGTGGGAGTGCGCCCGTTGGTTCCTCCAGACGAGGTGCGCTACGGAATCATCGCAGCCGAGATGGCCGAAACCGGGCAGTGGTTCTCGCTGCGCATGGCGGGATTTCATTACTACGAGAAGCCGCCACTGGGGATGTGGTTGATGGCTGCGAGCATGCAAGTGTTTGGCGAGAACGCCGTCGCACTTCGATTGCCCAGCGTGCTCGCAACCTGCGTGACGGCGGTCGTTGCAGGATGGCTCGCAGTGCGCATCACTGCTCGTCGCGAGATCGGCCTGGCGGCATCTCTCGTGCAGTCAACGACGCTCGGACCGCTTGTGCTCGGAAGCGTTGCCTCACTCGATCCGATCTTTAGCGCATTCGTTGCGCTCGCGCTCGGTGCGTGTTTTGGCGCGAGCACTTCAGCAGGTCGCGCGCAATTCAAATGGCTCGCGCTCGCTGGCCTATCGGCCGCGCTGGCGTTCCTCACGAAGGGAGTGCTCGGCCTCGCAGTTCCAGCGGGGACGGTGCTGGCATTCTTGCTGTGGGAGCGCCGCTATTCCGATCTCTGGCGTTTCGCGTGGGTTCCTTCGCTCGCGGCGGTGCTCGCGATTGGACCAGTCGCGTTGGCGATTCACCGAAGCGAACCTCGCTTTTGGGAGTCGTTCATCATGATCGAGCATGTGCGCCGATTCAGTTCGCCCGATGCGAATCAACACACCCAGCCGTGGTGGTACCTGATCGCGCTCTTTCCCGTCGGTGGCGTCTTCTGGGCGCTGCTGTGGCCGCGCGTGATCGGATCGCTAGGGCAAGCGCGCTCTCAAAGCACTGGCGCACTCACGCCTGGCATGCGCTACTGCATCTGCTGGATCGTGGTGCCGCTTGTGGCGCTCTCGTTGAGCAGTGGCAAGGTCGCCACGTACGTCTTGCCCCTCTACGCGCCGCTGGCAGTGCTTGTCACCGTGGCGATCTTTTCAGCTCATGCCTCAGGGAAGCTCGTCGCAGGGGTGCCTGAACGAATTGGCCGAGCGTTGTTGCGAACCCTCGCGGCATGCGCGCTCGTGCTCGCCGTCGTGGGTGGGGAAGCGTTCGGCTTCACACCACTCTGGTCGACCCATGCAACGCTTCGATGGATCGCGCTCTCAGCGGCGCTGCTCGTCTGGGCACAGCTCGATGTGCACAGCTGGCGTGCGTCAAGCGCAGCGCTCTGGGTCACACGAATGGCGACTGCGCCGGTGGCGGTCTTGATGATGATTCCATTCCTCTATCCCGACGCTTTCGTGCGCCAGTCGCAGTTGCCGTGGACCGCGCTCGAGGATCACTCGCGGTCGCTCGGCGAGGCGCGCACGCTTGTGACAACTGCTCAGCTTGGCCACTGTGTCAGCTGGGTCACCCACCGCCGCGACATCGTGATTGCTGGCGCGCCGGGAGAGTTCGACAACGAACTCGAGATGCCAGTGGATCGCGCACGCATCATCGCGTGGAGCGCCGTCGCAGCAGAAATTGCCCGCGGCGACGATGTCGCGATTGTCGCGACCGTAGACGCCGCGGCGCACCTGCGGTCGCTTGGCGCGCTACCCGAGCCCTCAACGCTTGAGGTTCGGGGAGACCTCGCGATCGCTCGATTCAATCGCCCGACTCGGGCGCGAAACTAGACTCCAGGGGATGTCGACTCGGCCGCCCATTGTTGTTGTCTCAGGACTGCCTCGTTCTGGTACGAGCATGGCGATGCAGATGCTCGTTGCGGGTGGACTTGAAGCGGTGACGGACTCACTTCGCACTCCTGATGACGACAATCCGCTCGGTTACTTTGAACTCGAGCGGGTCAAGCATCTCAAACAGGATTCGTCTTGGCTTGACGAGGCGCATGGCAAGGTGATCAAGGTGATTCACCTGTTGTTGATGGACCTGCCAATTGATCGCGACTACCGAGTGATCTTCATGCGGAGAGATCTGAGCGAAGTCGTTCGGTCGCAGGCAACCATGCTCGATCGCAGCGGACGACGCGGCGCAGGGCTCTCGGCAGAGCGGTTAATCGAACTCTTCAGAGGGCAGTTGCGAACGGTCGATGGATGGCTCGCGGCGCACCCTGGATTTCAAGTGCTCTCGCTCGAACATTCCACGTTCATTTCCGACCCATTGGGGCAGGCGAAGGTGATCAACGCATTTCTTGGGGGATCGCTCGACGAGTTGGCGATGGCGAGGGCGGTCAAACCAGAGCTCCACCGCAACCGGAGTTTCTAGGTCGGCAAAAAAGAAAACACCGGCGGTCACAGGACCGCCGGTGAACTTTCAAAGCGTTGAGGTCGAGACTCAGGCCCGTCGACGACGGCTGATGAGTCCGGCCAGACCGAGAAGCGCAACTGCGCCTGGGGCTGGAGCGCCAGCAGCGATGGCTACGCCGCCGACCGACTCGTATCCGTAATCAACAACCGAGCGAGTTCCTGCGTTTGCTCCGATCGCCAACCGCATCCACCCGTAGTGGGTGAGCGCGTCGGCGCCAACAAACTTGAATCCAAAGATTCCAGTGGAATTCGCCGACCACTGCCCAGCGAGTGTTCCGATTGTTGCCGACGAGGAACCGTAGAAGAACGCGGATGCGCCGATCTCAGTTCCAGCCGCGAGATTCGTCTTGCCAGTCGTCGTGGCACCTGGAGTACGCATGTAGCCAGTCCCGGTTGCCGCGTAGAGGGACACAGCCGTTGTCGACGTGCCGTAAGGATTGACATCCCA
>SYHM01000002.1 GCA_005799205.1 Planctomycetia bacterium
GAGGGCGCGGTTCACGGAGAGTCGATCGCCATCGAGTCGCTCGTACGAACCGAGTACTTCGATGTGGAACGGTGGACGGTCAAAAGCGGCACGATCCTCGAACACGATGGAATCGGAGTGCCCGTGACGTGGACGATTCTCGAAGGCGAGTTCACCGCAGACTGCTTCGGCAGCACGCTCTGCCGAGGCGACACCCTTGTGCTGCCAGCAGAACACACAGGACTTCGCGGCGCCTCTGGATCGCACGGGGTCGAGCTGCTCGTCACCACCATTCCAGGAACCCCTGATTCGAACGAAGAATTCGGCGGAATTCAGCGCACCTAAGCCGTGGACGAGTCGCGGCCCGCCCGCTACCCTTGCGCTCCCTCATTTCGACCAAAGACGAGAAAACCATGGCAACGACTGGCACAATCACTCAAATCATCGGCTCAACCTTCGACGCTCAGTTTCCTGAGGATGCGCTTCCTGAGATCTACAACGCGCTCAAGATTGAGTTCACCTTTCGCGGCGAAAAGTTGACCCTCATGGGTGAGGTCGCCAAGCACCTCGGGGGTGGCGAGGTACGTTGCGTTGCGCTCGCGTCGACTGACGGCATCAAGCGCGGCGATGTGTGCGTCGACACGGGACTGCCCGTGACCGTTCCCGTCGGTGAGGCGGTCCTTGGCCGCGTCTTCAATCTGCTGGGTCAAGAAATCGATGAACGGGGACCGATTGCAAAGGCTGAGCGCATGCCAATTCACCGGCTCGCGCCACCATTTGTCGACCTCAATCCAAAGACCGAAGTGCTGCAGACTGGAATCAAGGTCATCGATCTTCTCTGCCCGTTTGTTCGCGGTGGAAAGATCGGACTCTTCGGCGGCGCGGGCGTCGGCAAGACCGTCGTGATCCAAGAGATGATCGCGCGCGTTGCACGAAACTTCGGTGGTTATTCAGTCTTCGCAGGAGTCGGCGAGCGCACTCGTGAGGGCAACGATCTTTGGCTCGAAATGCAAGAGGCTGAGTACACCGACTCAACTGGCAAGAAGTGCCACGTGCTCGATAAGGTCGCAATGGTCTTCGGCCAGATGAATGAACCACCTGGCGCGCGTCTTCGCGTGGCGCTCAGCGCGCTCACCATGGCAGAGGCCTTCCGCGACAAGAGCGGTAAAGAAACCCTCTTCTTCGTCGACAATGTCTTCCGCTTCACCCAAGCGGGTTCTGAGGTTTCTGCGCTCTTGGGCCGCATGCCGAGCGCCGTGGGATATCAGCCGACGCTCTCGACTGAGATGGGCCAGCTGCAAGAGCGCATCACTTCAACGAAGGCGGGCGCGATCACCAGCGTGCAGGCGATCTATGTTCCTGCAGACGACTTGACCGATCCTGCTCCGGCAACAACATTCAGCCATCTTGATGCGTTCATCGTTCTCGAGCGCAAGATCGCTGAGAAGGGCATTTATCCAGCAGTCGATCCGCTCGCATCGACGAGCCGCATTCTCGATCCTCAAGTTGTTGGTGAACGACAGTATCGCGTGGCGCGCCGCGTGCAAGGAATCTTGCAGCGTTACAAGGACCTGCAGGACATCATTGCAATTCTCGGAGTCGACGAACTTTCAGAAGAAGACAAGTTGGCCGTGTCGCGCGCCCGCAAGATCGCGCGCTTCCTCTCGCCGCCGTTCTATGTCGGCGAAGTCTTCACGGGACTCCCCGGCGTGACCTGCTCGCTTGAAGAGACGATCGACAGTTTCGAAAGACTCTGCGACGGAGAGGGCGACGATCTTCCTGAAGGTGCCTTCATGTACGTGGGCACGCTCGAGGATGCACGCAAGAAGGCTGCGAAGATGGCCGCTGCGGTCTGAACTGGCCGAGTCACCGCTCCCAGTACGGTTTTTGCCAGCCAGAGACTGCCCCAGAGGCATCGAAGTAGACCACCCAGACGCGATCTGGCGGCGGCTGGTCTTGAAACATCGCGCTTGATGCGAGCGACGAGAGGTTGTCTCCATACTGCCAGCGCGCTGGAACATCGATTAACCCGTTGGCATTGAGTTGCGCTGGATACTTCGACGAAGGCTCCCCTAGAAGCGCGATCACCTTCGACTGATCCATCCCATTGTGTAACTGCTCGAATGAGCCCTGCCGCGGTGATTGGCAACTGCAGATGAGTGCACACGCGGCAATCGCGCACCCAAGTTGCCAGCACAAGCCGTTGATCGCGCTCATTCTCATCGCTTGAGAATAACGGCACGATCGTTCACAATGCAGTTGCCATGATTCCATCAATTGCCACAATCGTCGAGTCGCTCGTTCCTGTCTATGGCGAATGCGAACGAACGCGCATTACGCGTGGGGTCGGTCAGGTTGCTGCCTGCTGGCGAGATGATGATGGCACATCAGACGAACTTGCTGCTTTCTGCACAGCCCGGTTCGTTGCCGAAGGGCCGCAGCTGTCGCGACTGCTCTCACGTATCGAAGGTGCGCTTGAGCAGATCACCGGACACCTCTATGAGATGCGTCGAACGCTTCGGCGCCATAGCGACCTCGCGGGAGATGAGTTTCCCGGAATCGACGACATGCTCGCGATGTTTGATCCAGCACCCGATCTTTCAGAGCAGATGTATCGCCAGAAGCTCGGCTTCGTCGCACTCTTGAACTTTCCACGCGAGACGCTCGATGTGATGCTGGCAGAAGGGTCATCGTGGGATGACGCACGGTGGGCGAGCGTGCGAATTGCACAGCAGTTCACGGCGCGACTTCCAAAAGAACTCGCCGACGAGTCACGGCGCGTGAGCCACAGCGCTCAGCAATGGGTGGCGGCCTTTCATATTCCAGTCGGCACGCTGGTCGATTCGACTGGCACTCGCTGGTTCGAGAACGATCGAGCCCTCTTGACGCACTGGATCGTTCGCGAAGAAATCAAGGGTCAATACAACGACCGCAATGGCGTCACTCGACAGCGGGCGCTTGCTGGAGTGCTTGGCCGCGCGATCGACGGCGGTGTGCCACTGAGTGTGATGAATCGCTCGAACACCAGCGACTGGAACGCGCAGTCAAACACCATCGCGGGGGTACCCGTGAGGAGCGACACCATGGGTCTCGCCCGCTACGAACGCCTTCTCGATCAGTTCGCCCTCGCGCGCAAGTATGACGCCTACTACCCCGAGTACCCCACTGCGATCGCCCGCAAATTCGAACTTGCCCGCGAGATGACCGAACAAAGCGTCGAGCAATTGCTCATCGATCTGCTTGACCATCCGGTGCGAACCGCACTCGCGGACTACCTGCGCAGTCGCCTTGGACGCGAGCTCGAGCCATTCGACATCTACTTCGATGACATTGCAGAATCGCGCCCCGCATCCGAACTCAACGCTGCCGTGCGCGCCCTCTTTCCAGACGAAAAGGCATTTGAGCGCGCGCTGCCTCAGACGCTGCGCGGGCTCGGATTCTGTGCCGCTGATGCCGACTTCCTTGGATCGCGCATCCGAGTTGAGATCGCGCGAGGCTCAGGACATGCGATGCGCCCCTACCTCGTTGAGTATGGAGCATGGCTTCGCACCGGCCGACTCAAGGATGAGTTTGGGTGGGACGGCTTCGACACCGCAATGCACGAACTTGGTCACAACCTTGAACAACTCTGCTCGACATTTTTCGCGCCGCGCCCGTCACTGCGAGGAGTGCCCAACACCGCCTGCACCGAGGCGTTCGCATTCCTCTACCAATCACTGGGCAAGCGCGTGCTTGGCATCGAACCGCCTGGTGGATCAGCGCGCGCGTTCGCAATCGACAGCGTGCAAACCATGCTCGCTGCGGCGCAGATTGCTGGACCAAGCCTCCTCGAGCTGCATGTCTGGCGCTGGATGTACGCCAATCCGTCGGCGACGGCGGCAGCACTTCGCGAGCAAGTCCTCGCCATCGCAGATCGGCTTTGGGTGCGCTACTACGAACGCGATTTTGGGAAGGATTCCAATCGACTCCTCGCGGCCTACCAGCACATGGTCGCCCACCCGCTCTACCTCGCTGATTACACACTCGGTCATGTCATGAGCCACCAGATTCGCTCATTCATGCGCGACAAGGACATCGCGTCTGAGACGCGCCGAATCACGTCCCTCGGGCGGTTGACTCCTGAACTCTGGATGCAACGCGCAGTTGGCATGCGAATCTCTGCGACACCGCTCGCGGACGACACGCGCGAGGCGCTGACATTGCTCGAATCAAGCGCGCCCCGAGCCGTGGCTACGCGCTGAAGCTGCTGCCGCATCCGCATGAAGAATTGGCGTTCGGATTATTGAAGACGAAGCCGCGGCCCATGATTTCATCCTTGAAATCGACCGTGGTGCCGTTGAGATAGAGATACGACTTTGGATCGCAGACAACTCGCACCGTGAACTCGTCGCCACCCTCGGCGACCGCCGTCGCGACCGTGCCGCCCTCTGAACTCGAAACTGCCTTCGCTGGGCGACGGTGAAACGAGTACGACCAGCACTCATCGCTCTCCTTCTGCACCTCAGTCAGATCGAGGATGTACGAAAAACCAGAGCACCCGCCGCCTTTCACACCAACACGCAGGCAAATCTTGGTCGGATCGAGCCCCTGCTGCTGAATGATGGTGTCAATCTCACGTCCGGCGGTTTCAGTCACGATCAGTGGCATTTCAAGGTTCCTTGGTTTGACTCAGGTGGTTGAACAACTCGTCGCAGCGGCCGGTGCCGCTGACTTCTTCTTCCAATCTTCAATCGCACTTCGGATCGAATCCTCGGCGAGCACACTGCAGTGAATCTTCACTGGTGGCAGGCTGAGTTCTTCGACGATTTGCGTGTTTCTGATTGTAAGCGCCTCGTCAACAGACTTGCCCTTGATCCACTCGGTGGCAAGCGACGAACTCGCGATCGCCGATCCACATCCGAAGCACTTGAACTTTGCGTCTTCGATGATGCCTTGGTCACTCACCCGAATCTGCAATTGCATGACGTCGCCGCACTCTGGAGCTCCGACGATGCCGATGCCAATATCACGACGGGCCGCGACATCCTTTGAGGTTCCAAATGAGCCGACATTTCGTGGGTGTTCGTAGTGGTCGATGACTTTGGGGCTGTATGCCATGGTGGTTCCTTCTTCTGCCAGAGCTAGTGGGATTGCCAGACGATCTTCGAGAGGTCAATTCCCTCTTTGTGGAGGTCGTAGAGCGGACTCAGTCTGCGCAGGTGACCCACAGCGTTCGAGATCATCTCAATTGCCGAGTCGATCTCTGCGTCGGTCGTCCACCGACCGAGCGAGAGGCGCAACGACGAATGCGCGAGGTCGTCGCCGATCCCAAGGCTCTTGAGCACATAGGAGGGTTCAAGGCTTGCACTCGTGCAAGCTGATCCTGACGAGCACGCGATCTCTCGCACTCCCATCATGAGGCTTTCACCTTCGACGAATCCGAACGAGATATTCGTGATGTTGGGAACCCGTTTCGTCGCGTGGCCGTTCACCACTGTGACTTCGATCCGCTTGACGAGTTCTGCCTCGAGTCGACAGCGCATTGCGAGTAACCGCGATGCCTCGGCATCCATCGATGCCGCGCAGAGTTCACACGCCTTGCCGAATCCGACGATTCCAGGAACATTGAGGGTTCCCGACCGCATACCACGCTCTTGGCCGCCGCCATCTTGCAGCGCCTCGAGTCGAACGCGCGGCTTTCGACGGCGAACATAGAGGGCGCCAACTCCCTTGGGACCGTACATCTTGTGGCCGCTCCACGAGAGCAAGTCGACATGATCAGTTTCGACGTTGGTGGGCATCTTGCCAACCCACTGCGTTGCGTCGGTGTGAAAGATCACCTCACGCTCGTGGCAGAGCTTGCCGATCTGCGGCACCTCGTTGATCGTTCCCAGTTCGTTGTTCGCCCACATGATCGAGACCAAGATCGTGTCGGGACGCAATGCTGCCTGCACCATCGCAGCTGTGATTACCCCATCTGGCGGCGGAGTGATGAATGTCGCGTCGAACCCTTCGCGCATGAGGCGGCGGATCGGATCGAGCACCGCCTTGTGTTCGTGCGATGCCGTGACGATGTGCCCTCGGCCACTCTGACCTACCGGCGCACGCGCGTAGATCTCGGCGGCACCTTTGATTGCGAGGTTGTTCGATTCGGTCGATCCAGAGGTAAAAATGACTTCCTTGGCTTGCGCACCGATGAGTGTCGCGGCCTGCTCTCGGGCGATCTCGATGCCATCTTCGGCCTCCCAGCCAAAGCGATGGTTACGGCTGCCAGCGTTGCCGAATCGCTCGTTGAAGTAGGGAAGCATCGCTTCGACCACGCGTGGATCGCATCGGGTGGTTGCAGCGTTGTCGAGGTAGATCGGTTGCTTTTGGGTTGAAATCACGGACTTCCTTCTCGTAAATTGAGACTCATTCTCAACTCCAGAGTGTAGTACCGTCCGATTCGAATTCAGGCAATTGTCGTGGAAATTATTGAGCGAGCAGAAAAACTCCCCCCCTACAGGGCATCCGCACTCGTGCCAACGATGGGTGCCCTCCATGAGGGGCATGCGTCACTGATTCGGCAGGCGCGTGCAAGCAGCGAACGGGTGCTCGTCACGATTTTTGTGAATCCAACACAGTTCGGGCCAGCCGAAGACTTCGCTCGCTATCCGCGCACGCTCGAGAGTGACTGTCGCGTTGCGCAGGACGCTGGCGCCACGGCGATTTTCGTTCCATCGATTGAGACGGTGTACCCCCAGGGGTTTGAGAGCGCCTCACGCGAAGCGGCTGCACTCGCGCTGCCCCGCGTCGCGATTTTGCCACAACTTGAAGACGCCTTCAGGCCAACTCACTTTGGAGGAGTCTGCCAGGTGGTCGCTCGCCTCTTCGATCTCTGCGCCAGTTCACAGGCGTACTTCGGCGAGAAAGACTTTCAACAACTGCGGGTCATCACTGAGATGGTGCGGCGCGAGCACGCTCGATGGCCTGGCCTGACTGTCGTGCCCTGCGCGACGGTCCGTGAACCAGACGGACTCGCGATGAGCAGTCGCAATCGGTTTCTGGATCCACCTGCACGCGCCTGCGCAATTGGAATCTCGCGTGCGCTGAACGAGGCACGCGAATGCACACGCGGCGTACTTGACGTTCCGAGCGCCGAAGCGCGCATGCGCACAATCCTTGAAGCACATGGGATGACACCGCAGTATGCGGTCATTCGTGATGGATCAACGCTCGAAGCCGTGACCGAGCACTCGCGCTGCGCGAGGGCACTCATCGCCGCGACACTTGATCGGGTGCGCTTGATCGACAATGTTGCGATCGCTCTCGACCGCCCTGCCTGCTAGACTTTTTTGATGCGCCTATTCGCCAATGCGGCACTCCTCAGTGCGCTGTTCGGATTCGGGGCGGCAGCCCACGGACAGTTTGGTGGTGGCTTCGCCCCGCCGCGCGCTCCAGACCCTTCACCTGCTGCGACGCCGCCAACGCCAGCACCTGCCGAGCGGACTCCTCCAGCGCCGAGCGCCAAAGAGGCTGATCCACCGGTCGATGCGCCGATTGATCCGCCACAGGCAAAGGAACTTCCACCGACACGCGTCGTCTGCACACCTCCCGATGCAAGGTGGATCGCAAAACTCGATCCAGCAGATCGTGAGGCCATTGAGGCTGGTCTGGGCTACTCCCTTGCGGCGATCGGAAGCGATGTGAAGTGGGTCGGCGCGACAGTGAAAGATGGGGCACCGACATTGACTGGGAAGGTCGTCGTCATTCAGAGTTTCGACGTCGCCTCGGGGGGGACGAATGCCGTTGACAAAGTCGTTGCGGCTCTCGGACCAGCTGCGCTCGATGGAAACGTGATCGTGGTCGGCGTGCAAGTTCCCAACAAGGTCGAAGCGGCAACGAAGCGGCTCGAGCAATCGAAGTGCAAGGCCAATCTCTGTATCGACACAACAGGAGTGTTCTGCGATGCAGTGGGTGCATTCAAGAAGCCGGTCAACCTCGTCGTCGATCGCAACGGAGCGGTTCGCTATGCCGGTCTCACCGAGAAAGGGACCGCACTCGCAGCGAAAGTGCTGCTCGCTGAACCCAACGCCAAGGTCACAGTCGCTCAGAAACCGGCTGCGGCTGAGGCTCCGACCGACCCCGCCGCCTTTCCAACGTTCACCGAACCGGTTGGGGCAGCCGCAGACCTGCGCGGAAAGACGAGTCCCGATCTCTTGGTCGATCGCTGGATCACCAAAGAACCCAACATGCGAGGAAAGCTCGTGCTCGTTGATTTCTTCGCGACGTGGTGCCCGCCATGCATGGCTGCGCGAAGCCACATGAACGAGATCGCGCGGGCGTACCCGAAGGACCTCGTCATCGTCGGTCTCTCAAGCGAGACCCACAACAAGTTCACAGATGGCCTCAAGAAACTCAAACTGAAAGAGAACGATTTCGCGTACTCGATCGCACTCGATCCTGCTTCCAGAATGCAAACCGCTTTCGGCGTGCAGGGGATCCCGAGCATCGCGATCGTTTCGTGCGATCAGATCGTGCGCTGGCAAGGATCGCCGGGAGGAGTTACTCCAGCGCTGCTCGACACGTTGATTGCTGCAAACTCCAAACTCGCAGGCAGCAATTCATCGGCCGCCCAGTCACGCGGGTGGGTGAAGGCGCCAAGCGCCAA
>SYHM01000011.1 GCA_005799205.1 Planctomycetia bacterium
GTCGACTCTTGTCGTGCTCGTTCCCCTGCCAGAATGCACGAGAGCTCTGGATCGACTCGCTGGACCGTCGCGATCAACTCATCGCTCATGGTGTCGTGGCATGGATGTGCTCCCGGAATGCTCGTTGCTGCGCTGGTCATGCTCGCGATGGTAGCGGTGTGACCCTCGCGGTATCGTCGTCGCCGTGATGGAGCGGCCCCTTGCTGGAGCGACGGTCATTCTCGAGTTCAAGAGTGGATTCCCTCACACTCGGTACCGAAGCGGACGCCCGCGGGTGAATCGCAAGAGCCTGCCAGACGAACTCCAATTGGCTGCGGACTTGATCTGCGAGTTCGCAGCTGGGCGTGCGGTCGCTCGGGCTCAGATCGCTCGACTTCTTCCAGCGACTCCCCCGTTTCACGCTGCCTGTTGGCGCGCGGCACTGACGATTCCAGCGGGAGAGACACGAACCTACCAGTGGCTCGCAGCCGCTGCAGGTCGACCGAGGGCGCATCGAGCTGCCGCAGCCGCGATGGCGAGAAACCCGCTTGCACCACTCGTCCCCTGCCACCGCGTTGTGAGCGCGACAGGACTCGGCGGATTCTGCGGCACGATGGCGCAGCCAGGTGATCGCACTCCTGCGCATTGGGCACTCGGGATGAAACTTCGATTGCTCGAGAACGAACGCACGCGTAGGTAGTTCCTTACACTCGCGTCCACAATGAAGGTCACGATGGTTGGTACTGGGTATGTGGGGCTCGTCACGGGGGCGTGCTTTGCCGACATGGGAAACGATGTCACCTGCCTCGACATCGATGCCGAGAAGATCGCAACGCTTCGCAAGGGTGTCAGCCCGATTTATGAACCCGGTTTGAGTGAGATGATTGTTCGCAACGCAAACGCGAACCGCTTGCATTTCACGACCGACAAGAGCGCGGCCTATCGGGATGCGAGCGTCATCTTCATCTGCGTGGGGACCCCAAGCAGGGACGATGGAAGTGCCGACTTGAAGTACGTGCTTAGCGTCGCCGACGACATCGCGTGCGAGCTCGAGCGCCTTGGATCGAAGGCCGCCACAAAGACTATTGTCGTCAAGAGCACGGTGCCGGTCGGAACGAGCCATCGCGTGCGCGACGCGATCGCCGCCAAGACCACTGTGCGATTTCAAATCGCTGACAATCCAGAGTTTCTGAAGGAGGGAGATGCGATTTCCGACTTCATGAATCCCGACCGGGTCGTCTGCGGCGTCGACAACCCCGCCACGGCAGCGACGATGCGTGCCCTCTACGACCCGTTCATCCGCCAGGGGAATCCGATCTTCCTTCTCGACATCCCAAGCGCTGAAATGGTCAAGTACGCGAGCAACGCAATGCTGGCCTGCAAGATCTCGTTCGTGAACGAGATGGCAAGTCTCTGCGAGCGGTGCGGGGCGGACATCGAGTCGGTGCGCGAGGGGATGTGCGCAGACCGCAGAATCGGGAACCAGTTCCTGTCCCCCGGACTAGGGTATGGCGGGAGTTGCTTCCCAAAGGACACGCAGGCGGTGGTGTCAATGGGGCGCGAAGTGGGGTTAGATTGCAAACTGAACGCTGCGGTGCACGAGGTAAACCAGGATCAGCGCGCCCACTTCTGGACGAAGATCACGAACGAACTCTCGCTTGATTTGCGCGGTAAATCCTTGGCTTTTTGGGGGGTTGCGTTCAAGCCAAAGACCGACGACATCCGCGAGGCTCCCAGCCTCACCCTCATGAACAGCGCGCTCGCTGCAGGTGCGAGGGTACGCGCGTACGACCCGGTTGCGCTCGATCACCTTGCCCATGAACTGCCGCAGGTCGAACGTTTCGATGACCAGTACTCGGCGCTCGACGGCGCTCAGGCGCTCATTATCTGCACGGAATGGGCTGAGTTTCGATCGCCTGACTTTGCCGAGATTCGTCGGCGCCTTGCCCATCCGGTGATTTTCGACGGCCGAAATCTCTTCCGAGCGGCGCAAATGAGCGAGTTGGGATTCATCTACGCCTCGATCGGGCGGGCGACGGTACGCCCGAGCGCGCCGCCGGCGAGATAAAAAAGTGCGTGAAATCGCAGGGATTTTGCCTGTTTCGCTTGCGGGCGAGTTGGCAACTGTCGTACATTCAGCGCGCCGCACATGATGTGCGGATGGGAGCGAGACCAATTCTCGAAGATGAAATGTCACTAGAAAGGACATCACAGCAATGGCAACAATGACCAAGAAACCCGCCAAGAAGGCGACCAAAGCAGCGAAGGCACCAAAGGCAGCAGCCAAGAAGGCAACTGCGCCAAAGGCATTCAAAGCGACTCCATCGACGAAGGTTCGCACACGCAGCCAAGTCATCGCTGAACTCGCGACTGCTTCTGATGTGAAGAAGACCGTTGTCAAGGAAATGTTTGACAACCTCGCTTCGATCATCGGTGCTGACCTCGGCAGCCGTGGACCAGGCGTGTTCAGTTTCTTCGGACTGATGAAGCTGAAGACTGTCAAGAAGCCAGCGACCAAGGAGCGAACCGGCGTCAACCCATTCACGGGTGAAACACAGGTGTTCAAGGCCAAGCCAGCGAGCAAGAAGGTTCGCGTGCGCCCAACCAAGGCTCTGAACGCTCTCGTCAGCTGAGTTGACTGAGTGTTGTGTGAGTCGCCACGGCGACTCACAACATTGCACGATGTCGCAAGATTGAACATGCGGCTCCGCTTCGGCGGGGCCGCATTTTTCATTCGTCAGGCGAGTGCGGCGCGAAGACTCTCCCCAACCGCTCGCAGTCGGTGTTCGGCGTCCTCGCGCGAGGCGCTGCGCGCACGCATGATGATCGCAACCTTGACGCGTCCTCCTGCTGACGCGAGCAAGCCGGCAGCCTCGGCGCGGGTGAGCGACCCGTCAAACTGCTGAAGTGTGCGGATCGCACGATCAACAAGTTTGTCGTTCGTCGCCGCGACATCGACCATCAGATTTCCATGCACCTTGCCGAGCTGTGCAAAGAGCGCAGTTGTGATGCAGTTCAGCGCGAGTTTCGTTGCACTCCCAGCCTTGAGACGAGTTGATCCAGTCAGTATCTCTGGACCAGTCCGAAGCACGATGAGGTGATCGCACGCGATTGGTCGTTCGCGCGGCGAACAGACGATGAGCGCAGTCAGCGCTCCACGAGCCTTTGCGAGCGCGAGTGCTCCCAGTGCATAGGGGGTGGTTCCTCCGGCAGCGATCCCCACAACTGTGTCGAGTTCGCACAGCGCGTGCGCAGTGAACTCGGCCTCGGCGCCATCGGCATCATCCTCGCGGCGCTCGCTACTGCGGCGGAGTGCCGAATCCCCTCCAGCAATCAACCCAACGACCTGAGAGGGATCACTGCAAAATGTCGGAGGGCACTCGCTCGCGTCAAGCACTCCCAAACGGCCCGAGGTACCCGCGCCGCAATAGAAGAGCCGCCCCCTCCGCCTGACGCGCGCAACGAGGGCCTCAATCAGCGCCGCTAGATCAGCAGCCGCATCGTCGACCGCTTCGTTGACGATCGCGTGATCGCGCGCAATCGCGCGCACCTGCTCAATGACCGAGAGGGAATCAAAGTCTGTCGAATCGGGATGGCGCTGCTCAGTCGCAACATGACTTCGATCGGGAGGAAGTGCTTCGTTGCTCATGGGGGTCACGGGGGTGATTCAGGGTTCGCGAGCGGTTCCGAGCGGCGTTGCCTTCAGCTCGCGCGTAAAGAAAGTCCACATCGCATCGTTCTCTGCCGCGTTGAATCCGCCATGACCCGCCTTCGGGAAAAACAGCATGTCGAACGAGAAGTCGCGGTCGTAGAGTTTCTGCGCGATCGCCCATCCATTCGACGGATGAACATTGTCATCTTGCATTCCGTGAATGAGCATGAACTTGCCCTTCATGCGATCGGCGTGAACGAGCACACTCCCGTCGTCATACCCCGCTTGATTCTCTGCTGGGGTTCGCATGAATCGCTCGGTGTAGATCGAGTCGTACTGGCGCCAGTCCATTGGGCCAGCGCGAGCGACGGCGACTGAAAAGACGTCGGGGTGCCGGACGAGCGCAAGTGCGGCCATGAACCCACCGTAACTCATGCCTGTGATGCCTACGCGCGATCCATCAATGCCTGGGCGCTTGGCGAGTTGCTGGACAGCGGCCGCTTGATCGTCGAGGTCCGGTCCACCGAGCCTGAGGTAGGTCGCGTCTTCGAAGGCCTTTCCTCGCCCTGGCGTCCCCCGGTTGTCGAGCTGCAGAATCACGAAACCGAGTTCGCACTCTGCGCGCGGAGAGGAAAACCGATTCGAGACCGTCGCAAAATAAGGTCCGCCATACGCATCGACGACAAGCGGCCAAGACTTTGCTGGATCGAAGTTGCTTGGATAGTGCAGCGTTCCATAGAGATCGGTCGCCCCGTCAGCCGCCTTGACGCGGACGAGTTCGGGCGGCGGAAGTGCGCGCGACGACCAAATATCGCTCGCTCCCTCGCTCAGCGTTGCGACCACGGCGGCGCTCTCGCCTGCGTCTATTCGGTAGAGCCGCGATGAGGGCGGTTGCGAAATCGTCTCATCTGATGCGATGAAAAACTCCCCCGAGGGTGCGACGCGAAACCTGCCGTAGCAACGATCGTCTGGCGTGAGCCGCCGCTGCATCGTCCCGTCGAGCTTCACTGACATCAGTTGCGGATTGATCGCCGTCGCCGAAGGAAACGCCGTGTAATAGAGGACCCCGTGCGTTTCGTCGACCTGCACGATTGCACCCGATGGAAACCCGCCGTGCGTCAGCGCGATGACTGCGCTGCTGTCGAGTGACCTCAACTCGTACTGCTTGAATCCCGATCGCTCGGTCGACCAGATGAACTGGCGACCGTCTGCGAGAAACTCCATTTCTGGATTGTGGTGGTTCCAGTGAGGTTGCTCTTCTCGCAGAATGACGCGCACAGCCCCAGTCGCGGGCTCAACTGCACAGAGTTCAAGGACATCGTGCCGGCGGTTGAGGCGGTGAAAGAGCAGCGTCTCTCCCGCGGGAGCGAACTCGATTCCATAGATGTACTGATCGGCGCTTCCGACATCAATGGTCGCAATCGGCGCGGGAGCGTCTCCCTGTTCGCTCGCGCACCACGCCCACGCGTCGATGACACAGAGCGTCGCAACTGGATTGGGATCTCCAGGCTTCGGATATCGCTCGCTCTCAAGTTCTGGGCGCAGTTTCGTGAGCCCGGAGAGAAGCGTGTACTGCGGCACCGCCTCATCGTTGAACTTATAGAACGCGAGCCAGCGCGAATCTGCACTCCACCACATGCCAGTCGTTTGATCGAGTTCTTCGCCGTAGACCCAACTCGCGGTGCCATACCGCTGCGTTGACGTTCCATCGGTCGTGATGGCGCGCTCGCGTGCGCTGTCGCACTTCACGTACACATTGCCATCGCGCGAGATGGCGATACGCGCTCCATCAGGAGAGGACTCACTCGCGCGCTGATGACCGCGCGATGGAGCGCGCTTCTCACGGCGTGGCTTTGGAGCAACCGCCGGTGGCGGAGTTGATCCCTCAGGTGACGGCGACACGATTCCAGTCTTCAAGTCGACGAGGCTCCACTGCCCAGCCTTGCGAATCCACGCGGTGTGCCCCGCTTCGTCCCAGCGCACATCGCGCACTGATCCTGTGTCGGATGGCCGAAAGTCACGCGCAATCGACTCACCCAAAGACCCGCCTGGAAGTTCTGCGAAGGGGATCCAATCAGCCCGCGCGAGCGCACTGAGAACAAACGACGCGAGGATGCACAGCGGAAAGCGCATCGGTTACCCAACCCGCGCGAGTTGTTGGAACGTGGCCAGCCTTTGCTGAAAGTCGGTGGCGTTCAACAGGCGCATGCGATCGAGCCCGAACGATTCGAGTGCGAAACTCGCCATGACGGTGCCGTACGCCATCGCCGACTGCAGTGCCGCCGGATCGAACCGCGCTTCGCGGGCGAGATATCCCATGAATCCACCAGCGAAACTGTCTCCCGCCCCCGTTGGATCGACGACATTGTGCTCTTCGACGGGGAACGCTGGTACGAGCGCCATTCCGCTCTGGTGAAACAGGACGGCTCCGTGCTCACCTTTCTTCACTACGACGAACTTGGGGCCCATCGCCATGATTTTCTTTCCTGCACTGATCGCGTTGCGGAATCCCGTCAGTTCGCCCGCCTCACTATCGTTGATGATGAGTCCATCGACGCGCGCAAGCAGCGCACCCAGTTCGCCATGAGCGGTGCGGATCCAGAGGTCCATCGTGTCGGCTACTACAAGTTTTCGAGCAGGAAACTGCTCGAGAAACCCCAGTTGAACAGCAGGATGGGTATTGCCGAGGAAGACCAGCTCACTGTCGCGGTATCCGAGCGGCACTGGCGGCGGGGCTTCCTGCAAGACGCCGACCTCTGTGAAGAGGGTCTCGCGCCGATTGACATCCTCGAAGTACCGACCTCCCCACGCGAAGGTTCGCGACTGTGCGCGCGCATCGAGCCCTTCGATGCACACGCCAGGGAATCCGCTCAGCGTCTTGCGATGCTCGCTTGGCCAATCTCCACCCACTGCGGCGACGAGGCGCACCGGAGCGAGTTGGCTCGCGGCTGCGGCGAAATACGCCGCACTTCCACCCACAACACCTTCGCGTTTGTCGCGAGGGGTGTAGACGGTGTCAATTCCGATAGTTCCAGTAACAACGAGTTTCACGAGGCGATCGTATCGCTGCGCCGAAAACTGCGCGCCCATCCAAGCCCGATCGCGACTCCCGTCACGGCCCCTGCGAC
>SYHM01000105.1 GCA_005799205.1 Planctomycetia bacterium
AAGGCGAAGAGCCTCAAGTAGTGCGCGACAAACCTTCGTGCAAGAGCTGACGAAACGCTGTGCTGTCCTGCGCACCGATCGCCCCGACGAGCCGCGCGAGTGCATCGCGCAATCGCTCGATTGCCTGTGCCGAGTATGGGTTTTTCGCCTGAATCTCGTAGTACACATCCGGACTCTCTCGCACCACAGCTGCCGCAAGTGACTCAAGCGCACGAAATGTCGTGCTGCGAACGGGCTGTTGCGCCTTCGGTAGCGCGACGGCGAACGCGATCGCAGTCGCATGCGCCAGGCTCAACAGATCAGCCATCACCCGGTCGTGCTCTGCGAGGGGCATTCGCACGATGCGTGCGGTCGTCGGCGCGAACAGAGCCTCGACCGCTGCGAGGGCGCGCGCATCCCCAGTGTCGCAGACGACAACATCAGCATCGCGCAGCAGCGCCACCGATGGCCCGAACATGGGATGGATCGACCCGACGCAACACTCCGCGCGCTGGAGGGCGGCAATCGGCTCGAGAAGCGGCGTCTTGATACTTGCGATGTCGACGACGATGCCACGTGGAGGCGATGTCACCCACTCGCTGTACAGCGTTGCGGTGACTCCTGGCGACACTGCCACAACCACGAGGTCCGCGGTCGCAAGCGCGCCCTTCGCCCATGCGTTCTCCTCAGACGACGCCGCAGGATCGAGCGCTCCGGTTGTGAAGCCTTGCGCCGAAAGAAAATGGGCCATCCAGCGCCCCATGCGCCCAGCCCCTCCGACGATGACTGCGCACTTGCCGGCGCCAGTCGCTGAAAAGCGAAGTCGTTCATCTTCTTGCGCGCCAACTGAGGCGCGAATCAGCCTCGCGAGCAGGTCCTCTGCAATCTGCGGATCGAGTCCATTCATCAATGCTGCTGCACGCGCACGCTCGAGCACCGCACGTTCGTGGGCGTAGTCGACGGTAGGAATGTTCAGCCGGCGCTTGATCTCGCCGACCTCTTTCACAAGTGCAAGGCGTTCAGCGGCGCGCGCGACAATCTCGCGGTCGATCTCACCGATCCGCGCGCGCACGGCGTCGAGATTGTCAACGTGGTCGCTCATCGCAGAAAGAGCGCGAGAAGCACAAGAAAGACCAGCCCGTTACTGAGCGCGTTCGCGAGCAACCACCAACGGTACACCTTGCACTCGCTGGGCACATTCCAGAAACGCTTGATCATCCACGCTTCGAACAGCGCATTGATGAGCGTTGTGACGATGAACGCAAGAAGAAAACTCGGCAGGGTGTCGTAGTTCTGCCATCCGCCCCCCTGCAGTTTCAGATGCAGTGATTGCTCGATGCGCGCGAGTCCCTCAAATCCCACGGCCGCGATCGGGATCGCCAGCATCGCGCTCGCGAGATTGACTGTCAGCACCGCCGCGATCGCCTGCCCCATGCGCAGGTTGAACTTCGATCGAGCGAACCAACCTTCGATGAGCAGCCCACCTCCGATGATCGGTGCGGCCCAGATGCCCACGAGCAACGGCACAACCGGATGGGTGATGTTGGCGACGATCGGCATAGCGAGCTTTCGCACGAGAAGCCTACTGAGGTCGTGCGCGGCGCAAAGCGAAACAATCGGGGCGGCCGGATTTGAACCGACGACTTCCTGCTCCCAAAGCAGGCGCTCTAGCCAAGCTGAGCTACGCCCCGTGAGGGGGAGGCATAGTAGCAATCACACCGCGCTCAGGCGAAGCCCGACGACCCCCGCGAGAATCAGCAGTAAGCACGCGATACGGCGCGGGGCGCGCGACTCATTGAACGCGATCATGCCCACAGCGGTCGTGCCGACTGCGCCGATGCCAGTCCACACCGCATACGCGCTGCCAATCGGAATCGTCCGCACTGCCACGCTCAACAGAAAGAGGCTGCCAGTCATCGCCACAACGAACCCGACGAGCCAGCGCGTGCGTCGCATCCCCTCACTCAAGAGGATGCAGGTTGCCGCGAGCACTTCGCAGCAGCCGGCCCCGCTGAGTGCGATCCATGCAAGCGAATCGATCACCTACGCCCCCACTTTCTTGATCGGTGCAACCGACTGTGTTGCTGCCGATGGCTCATGCAGCAGCCGCAATCCGAGCACTCCCCCGATGATCGCGCAGAGTGACGCAACACGCCCGACTGTGAGCGGCTCACCGAGAAGGATCGCGCCGCACACGGCTGTTCCCGCGGCACCCAGCCCCGACCAGACCGCGTAGGCGGTTCCCAGTGGAATGCTCTTCAGCGCCCTCGCGAGAAGCGCAAAACTCGCGATGGTCGCGACAACAACACCGAGCGATGGCCACGCTCTCGTAAACCCTTCCGTGAAGCTGATGCCAATAGCCCACGCGACTTCGAAGAGCGCCGCCAGTACGAGTTGAATCCACGCCACCGCACGATTATCGCGCTGATCGCTAGACTTCGCCACCTGTGAGCACGATCAGTTCGTATCTTCCAGTTGTCTTGATTCTCGCCATGGCGGTGGGATTCGCCATCATCAATATTGTCGCGAGCGCGATCCTAGGACCACGAGTCGAGAGCGCAGTCAAAGGGCTCACATACGAGTCAGGGATGGATCCCATTGGCACGACCAAGAAGCGATTCAATGTTCGCTTCTATGTGATGGCGATGACTTTTCTCGTCTTTGATGTCGAGATCGTTTTTCTCTACCCCTGGGCGGTCACATTCGCGCAACTCGAACCCCGCAGTCCTGAAGCCATGCTGTTCTTCGCACGCATCGCCTTCTTCGTCGGCACGAGCGTGATCGCGTACATCTACGCGTGGCGCAAGGGCGTCTTTCGCTGGGATTGACAGGCGAAAGGTGTCGGCTGCTCTGGCGGGCGCAATCTCAATCCATTCGCCAACCTGCCGTGGGATGACTTCGGCCTGATCGCTCGCGCGGCGGATCGTCGGCAGCGGCTGCGATGCATCCCACGCGATTCGAAGCGGCTCGGCTCCGCTCGAGCGAATCGTCGCGAGGGTCATCACGCCATCTGACCACAACAGATCGAGCGAGACTCCGCCACGAGCGCGCAGCCCACGCACCGACCCGCGTGACCACTGCGCAGGAAGCGCTGGCAGCAATTCAATGATGTGTCCGCGCGATTCACCGGTGCCTACCTCGCGGTGTGATTGCACGAGCATCTCGGCGATTCCAGCGGCGGCCCCGAAGTTTCCATCGATCTGAAATGGCGGATGGTTGTCGAACAGATTCGGCAGCGTGCTCTTGGCGAACAGCAGTTGGATGTGCTTCCACGCTTCTGCCGGCTCCCTGAGTCGCGCATACATACTGATGAGCCACGCGCGGCTCCATCCTGTGTGGCCGCCTCCGTGAGCAAGGCGCGCGTCAAGCGACTTGCGTGCCGCCTGCATGAGCGCTGGGGTCCCCTGCGCGGTGATCTGCCTGCCAGGATGCACACCAAACAAGTGACTCATGTGACGATGACCCGGCTCGGCCTCTTCCCACGGTTCGGACCATTCCATGATGCGGCCATCTGCGCCGATCTTCGGCGGACTCAACTTCGACAGCGCCTCTCTCGCGCGCACAACGACTTGATCGCTCTGCGCGCTCTCACCAAGCGCCTCGGCTTCTTCGAGAAGATTCGAGAAGAGGTCGTGGATGATCATCTGATCCATCGTGTTGCCCATGCCGGTGTCGGCGTGCGAGGCGTCAGGAAGCCGAAACGAGTTTTCTGGCGACGAACTCGGACCTCCCACAAGCATTCCACTCTCTGGGTCCGGCACGAGATAGTCAAGATAAAACTCCGCCGCTCCGCGCAGCAGCGGGAACGCGCGCGTGCGAAGGAACGCATCGTCGCGCGAATAGTCCCAGTGATCATGAATTGTCTGCGCCATCCACCCGCCGCCGTGAGGCCAGAGCCCCCAGACGGTGAGAGGCCCTGCGGGAATCGCTGCGCACCATGCATCAGTGACATGGTGGGCCATCCATCCACGAGCTCCGTACATCGTGCGAGCGACCTCTTCACCGCGAAACGCGAGGCGCTCGACAAAGTCAATCACAGGATCGACCGTGGGTGCAACACTCAGCACCTCGGCGGGCCAGTAATTCATCTGCAAGTTGATATTGAGGTGGTAGTCAGCGTTCCAAGGCGCCTCGAGATCGTTGCACCAGAGTCCTTGCAGGTTTGCTGGAAGACCTCCTGCAACGCTCGACGAGATCAACAGAGCGCGCGCGTACTGGGTGTAGAGCACAACCAGTCCGGGGTCACTCACCGACTCATCGGAGCGCACTCGAGCGAGGCGCTCGTCGGTCGGTCGTGACTCTGCTTCGACATTCGGGGGACCAAGTTCGATGTCGAACGCATCAAAGCGAGCGCGCCATGCACGCTCGTGATCCCAGCGCATCTCGCCGCGCGCCACTGGAAGCGTTGCGATCGTCTGCGTGAGTAACGCCTCAACGGAGGGCCGTGTGACGACGGTTCCCGCGCGAAGTGCCGCGAGTGCTGCACCTCGCTCAGCACCGACGAACGGAAAGTCTGTCGCTGCGACAACGATCGCTGTGACCGCGTTGGCCGCGCGGACGATGATCGAGTTGCCATCGAGCGCCATCGATCCGCCTTCCAATTCAATGAGTACGTCGCAGCCGAATTGCACGCCGATCGCGGGATCGGGGTCGGTTGCTCCGCGCATGTGGATCACCCCGCGTGATCCGTGCACCTCAGCCGCGATCGAGAGAGGGCACTCGCCGCATGAACGTGGTCGGTCGAGCGTGCACTTTAGAAAGACTCCCTCGCGCTCTTCACTCTCTTGGCGCATCACAATCGCATTCACCGCGTGAGAGGCAAACACAGTTCGCAGACACTGCGAGTCGCGATCGCGCCACGCGGTCACCGCGACACCCGTGGAAAGGTCGAGACCGCGTCGATAGTCGGTCGCGTCGACTGGCATCGGTGACTCGAGGCGCAGGTCGCCAAGAGTCTGATACGAGTCGCCTGTGGTATCGCGCATCATTGTCTGTGCTGCGAGTTCTTGCCCCTGCCGAACCAGTCCGTCGAACAACAACTCACGAATTCGTGCGAGCGATCCTGCAGAGTCTGGAATCGACATGCGATGTCCGTTGCCTTCCCAGAGTGAGTCTTCGTTGAGTTGAATGCGCTCCTCGCGCACGCCGCCGAACACCATCGCGCCGAGTCGACCGTTGCCAACGGGTAGCGCACGTGTCCACTCGGTTGCGGGAGCGCTGTACCAGAGCACATGCCCTGGCGGCGCGGAGTC
>SYHM01000106.1 GCA_005799205.1 Planctomycetia bacterium
CGGAGCGCTGGCTTACTATTGGCTCGTGGCTCCGCTCGTTCCTGACGCATCGCATCGCATCGTGCTCTTGCACGGAAAGGATTCATTCCTCCGGCTTGAGTGGACGCGCAGGCTGCGAAGCGCGCTCGATGCGAAGTATGGACGAGTCGATGACTTCTCGTTCGATGGGACAGTCACTCCGCTTGCAACGGTTCTTGATGAACTGCGGTCGTACGGCTTGATGTCCTCACACAAACTGGTGGTTGTCGACAATGCCGATGCGTTCTTCGGCGCCGAAGAACGTCGCCGCGCGATGGAGCGGTACGCCGAAGCGCCAATGCCCGAAGCATCACTGCTTCTGCGGTCGCAGAATTGGCGGCCTGGGAATTTCGACAAACTGGTGTCGAAGCTCGGGGTCATCCTCAAGTGCGACTCCCCGGGGGATGCCGATGCGTCGCGTTGGTGCGTTGGTCGCGCGGTCAAGGAGCATCAGATTCCGATCGAAGTCGACGCAGCGGCACTCCTCGTTGAACGTGTTGGTAGCGACCTCTCGAGGCTCGACACTGAACTCTCGAAGCTGGCAGTGAGTGCGTTGTCACTAAATCACCCCAGCATCACTCGTGCGAGCGTCGTCGATTTAGTTGGGCCGAGCCGCGACGAGCAGGCTTGGGAGATTCAAGAGGCAATCCTCGGTTGTGATTCTGGTCGAGCAGCCACAAAAGTGCTTGAATTGCTGCGTGTATCTCGCTCTCCACCTGTCATGGTTGCCTGGGCCGCCATTGACCTCGCGAGGAAGATTCACGCAGCGGCTGTCTCAATCGCAGCAGGCGCGCCAGAGAGTCAGGTCTCCCGCGAACTGCGCCTATGGGGGTCTTCTACCGCCCCGATCTTGCGCGCTGCTCGGGCGCTGGGACCGGTTCGCGCGGCGGGATTGCTCCACGAGTCAGTGGGTGCCGACTGGCGCATGAAAACTGGGCGAGCCCCTGACGGAGAGCGCTTGCTTGTGGGGCTCGCCACAGAACTTTCGGTCACGATCGGCGCAAATCTGGGTCGATGACTCAGAAATTTTCGAGTCTGATAACAGCCAAGAAACCCAAATTTCGAGCCACAAAAGCAATCCGCACCCCATTTGGACGCTAGAAACGGGGTCGGCAACTAGACGACTTTCCTTGGCCACCCTATAGTCCCCGCTTCAGTTTTCGCCCCCCAATGGTCGATACTGAAAAATCTGGATCGTCCTTCGCCAACGTGGCGGGGGGGTGCGAACCCAGATGTCACAAAAGGGTTCACCAATCGCGTCTCGTATCAAGAACGGTGAATTTCAAACAGGAGCACAGTTACACATGACACTTACGAAGTATGTTGGAATCCTCGCCAGCGGTCTCGCCCTCACCGGCGCGGCATCTGCACAAGGCACCGACGCCATGAGCGAAATGGCTCAAATCAAGGCGGAACTCGCAACTCTCAAAGCACAGAACGGTGACAAGTGGCTGACGGCCGAGCGCGCCGCAGAGATCAAGTCACTCGTCAAGGATGTCCTTGCTGACTCTGAGACCCGCACCAGCCTCCAGGGCTCAGGCGCGACCTCGGGCTACAACAACGGATTCTTCATCTCAAGCGCTGATGGCAACTTCAAGCTTCAGATGAACGTTCTCGAGCAGGTTCGTTTCACTTGGAACAACCAGCCAGAGAGCCAGCACGGCGCATTTGAAAACACCAATGAGTGGGGCTTCGAGAATCGTCGCACTGAGATGACCTTCTCGGGCAATGTCGTTGACCCAAGCTGGACCTACATGGTTCGCACGAACTACGGTTCGGCAACCGATCCGTACACCCCAACGGCTGGAGCGGTCGTGCTTCAGGATGCCTGGGCTGCAAAGGACCTCGGCAACGGTTGGGGCCTCAAGGTTGGACAGTTCAAGAGCCCATTCATGGCAGAGTCGCTCCGCAATGACGGCGCGCAACTCTCCGCTGAGCGTTCGCTCGTCGACTATTACTTCTCGGGCGGCTACGTGCAGGGTCTTGCCCTGAGCTACTCGGCTGATCAGTTCCGTCTCATGGCCTCGTACAACAATGGTCCTCGCGGCCAGAACAGCACTTGGTCTGCAGGCAACACGAGCTTCTCTGGTTCGGCGCGCGCTGAGTTCAAGGCGAGCGGCAACTGGGGTCAGTTCGACACAGAGTCATCGGCAAAGAGCGATGAGTCTGGTCTTTTGATCGGCGCAGCGGTTCAGTACTACAACGGGCGTGGCACGAACTCAGCTCCTGGGTTCTCGTCAAGCATCGTGTACACGGACACAACCGCGGCACTCGATTGGACAGTTGACGCAACATTCAAGTCTGGCGGTATGAGCTTGAGCGCGGCATTCGTGGGTGCGAATTACACCCAGCCAGTCGGCAGCACCACTGACAACGACAGCTACGGTATGGTCGTTCAGGGTGGATACCGATTCACCGACACGCTCGAGGCCTTCGGTCGCTGGGAGTGGTACAACGTTGCCAATGGTGCGTTCAACGCAGGCTTTGCCAGCACCGCGACTGATGTCAACAATGTCCTCACCTTCGGTGTGAACGCCTATGTGTCGACCAACATCAAGTGGACTACCCAATTCGGTATCTCACTCTCTGACGTTGGATTCGGCGCCAACTTTGATGGCGCTGGCTACCGCAGTGACTTCATTACTTCGGACAGCGACCAGTTCAATGTCATCTCGCAGCTTCAGGTCAGCTTCTGAGTTGACACTCGAAGTAATGGTTTGATGTTGGTTTGAGAAGACTCAAGCCAACTTGATAGAGACGCAAGGGGCCGATCCGCAAGGATCGGCCCTTTTTCATTTCACCCCACGCCACAGAGGGCTCACGGCACTTGAATCTGGGCGTTACTATTGCCGATGAATGTCCGTGCTCACTTCGCTTGCAGTTTGCCAGACCCTGTGCTCGATCGCGATCTCTCAGTCCACGGTGACTGATCAGACCAGTCGCCAAATCGATGACATGGCGCGCCGCTTGGAAACACTTGAGAAGCGCAATGCAGATCTGCAAGCGCAGGTTGTCGACCTGAAAGCACAAACTGGTGACCAATGGTTGACCGAAGAGCGCGCGGCCGAGATTCGTGCGCTCGTGCAAGATGTCTTGAGCGAGAGCGCAACACGAACTTCCTTGCAATCGACTGGCGCGACGGCTGGCTGGGACAACGGGTTCTTCATCGCAAGTCCAGACAATCGCTTTCGTCTCGAGATAGGCGGTCTGATCCAGTCGCGATTCGTCTGGAGCGCGCAGCGCGCGCCATACGTTGCACCGACAGAGATTTCGCCTGGCGCGCGAATCAAGTACGACCAGGTAGGCAACCGCACTGGGTTCGACGCACACAACACCGAACTGTGGGCTCAGGGGCATGTGATTTCTCCCGACATTCAGTACATGATCAAGGGAATCTTTCAGCAGAATCAAGATGTCGGTGTTCGAATCGGAAACATCAACGCGTCGCCAAATCCACAGAATTTCATTGGGTCGTCTGGATCGGGGGGTATTCAGCTGCTCGATGCGTGGGTGCGGGTCAACCTGACAGATGATTGGTCGATTCGAGCGGGACAGTTTCGCGCGCCGTTCGGTCGCGAGTTTCTGATTCTTGAGCAGTATCAACTCGCCGTTGATCGTTCGCTCGTCTCGCTGCACTACGGCATGGGGTACACGCAGGGTGTCGAGCTCGAGTACCTCTCGAATGAGGCTCGGTGGCGCTTCTCAGTGAATGACGGCGGTTCTGACATGATCGCGGGCCCGGCTCAAGTCGTTGGCTCTCAGCCGCTCAATTCGCCTTGGGATGCGCAGTCGGTGAGTTGGGGGGTGACGACACGATTTGACTGGAAGGGTTCGGGCGGGTGGGCGCAGTTCGATCAGTTCACGAGTCCTGATGGGTCAGAACCAGGTTGGCTCTTGGGAGTCGCGGTCAATGCACAGATCACGAAGCCGAACGAGGGGCTGCCACTCACGGCCGGAGCTGGTACCGATTCGAATAGCAATGGATGGCTCGGAATCACGACTGACTTCACCTGGCAATTCGGCGGGGCCTCTCTCTTTGCGAGCGCTTACTACAACTATGTGAACTCGAATGCCGCGTATCTGCAGCAGAACGCATCAGGTGCTTCATACTTCGATGCGGGTGAGGTCAACGCACTTGGATTCACGCTGCAAGGCGCGGTCTACCTTGCGCCAAAGTGGGAAGTCTTCGCGCGCTACGAGTACTTGCACACAACCGCGACGAACTCGGGTGAGCCATCGATGCTGTCGCAGCCGGTCGACAACTATCTCTTTCAGCAGCATCACACAGACCTCGTAACAGTCGGTGTGAACTACTACCTCGATGGGCAGGATGTGAAGGTCACCACCGACTTCGGCTACGGCATCTCGCCGATTTACCCCTCCTACGCAGTCCCAGCGACTGGTTGGCGGGTTTCGCAGTCAGACGAGTTTGTCGTTCGCGCGCAGATGCAACTGCTCTTCTGACGTGTGATCGGCGCGGGGGGCACTCGCTAGTATCGCGTTATGTCGCTGGGAGAAATTGTCCGCTTTGAGGTACGCGCCGGTCACGGCGAGCGCGATCCACGCGGCGAGGCACTTGCGCGGTCTGTGGGGGTCGCGGGACTTCGGGTCGCCCACTCCTCGGTCTACCTCGTTGGGGGCACCCTGAGCGCCGCCGCCTGCAATCGTCTCGCTCGTGAATTGCTCGCTGATCCTGTCACACAGACCTGGGAATGGAAGCGCCTTCGTGGAGCGCAGAGTGGCCCAGCCTCGAGCAACAAACTCGCACCTGATGCGATTATCGAAGTGCACCCGCTTCCTGGAGTGATGGATCCCGCCGCGCAAAGCGTGGAAGCAGCCGCCAAGGCGCTGCTTGGAGATGACCTCGAGGTTCGCACGGGAGCTCGATTTGACTTCTGGGGAGTATCACAGCGCGACGCCCGATCAATCGTCGAGCAGCACGCAGCAAACCCAGTGATTCATGCGGTCTTTGACGAGCCGCACCATCCCGAAGCATTTCCGCACGGGAGTGCCTACGGCCTGCACATTCGCGAAGTGCCGATTCGAGAATTGAATCCAACACAGCTTGACACGCTCTCGCGTGACGCACATCTCTTTCTCTCGCAAGAAGAAATGCATGCGATTCAACGCGAGTATCGACGACTCGGTCGAGATCCTCGCGAGATCGAACTCGAGACCATCGCGCAGACATGGAGCGAGCATTGCGTCCACAAGACTCTGAAGTCGACGATCTGCTACTCCGGCGAGCCATGCGGAACGCACGCTCGCCCAGGCCACGAAGGTCAACAGAGCGGACGTGTGATGATCAACAATCTGCTGAAGTCGACCGTCGCAGCAGCAACACACGAGTTGATGGGAACGATCCCGCAATGCGCGGGACCAGGCGTCGACCTTGACGCGCCAGCCATCGATTGGTGTCTCTCAGTCTTCGGCGACAATTCAGGAGTCGTTGCGTTCGATGAGCAACATGCAGTGTGCTTCAAAGTTGAGACACACAATCACCCGAGCGCGATTGAGCCATACGGGGGAGCAGCGACCGGCATTGGCGGATGCATCCGTGACATCGTGGGGACTGGGCAAGGGGCGAAGCCAATCGCGTCAACCGATGTGTTTTGCGTGGCAAACGGAGATCTCACGAAGGTGCCTCGTGGCTGCATCGCTCCCACACGCATCTTGTCGCAGGTGGTATCGGGAATCCGAGATTACGGAAACCGAATGGGCATTCCAACGCTCAACGGAGCGGTGTGGTTCGACGATCGATATGTAGGCAATCCGTTGGTGTATGCAGGATGCATTGGCATCATGCCGCGCAATCGGACGCACGGTTCAGTCGCAGCAGGGGATGTGATCGTGGCAATTGGCGGGCGCACGGGCCGTGACGGGATCCACGGAGCGACCTTCTCGAGTGCCGAGTTGACTGACACGCACGCAGACGAGTTCAGTCACGCGGTGCAGATTGGAAACGCGATTACTGAAAAAGTCGCGCTCGACGCGATTCTCGCCGCGCGCGATCATGCGCAGGGGTGTCTCTATCACGGCCTCACCGATTGCGGCGCTGGCGGATTCTCAAGTGCGGTCGGCGAAATGGGGTCTTCGCTCGGAGCCGAGGTGCACCTCGACCGTGCGCCTGTGAAGTATGCGGGCCTCACTCCGACTGAGATATGGATCAGCGAAGCGCAGGAGCGTTTTGTGCTTGCGGTGCCTCAGGGCAACATCGAAGCACTGCGGGCGATCTGCGACGAACATTCGGTGGAGATGTGCGAGTTAGGCACGTTTGGGACCCCTGATCAGAACATCGTTCTGCGCTGGCATGGGACCGAGGTTGGTCGGCTCGATGTGAAGTTTCTTCACGCGGGTATTCCATCGCCCATCCGTGAAGCGGTGTGGGATGCCGCGTGGTCGCGTGACAATGCGAAGTTTGCTGGGTCGCGCGCGTTCCAACCGTTCCAACCTGCGGATTCGCAGTTAAACATGATGGAGGCGGTTGTGTGTGCACTCTTGGCACATCCAAACATCGCGAGCAAGGCGTGGATCATTCGCCAGTATGACCACGAAGTGCAGGGCACTTCCGTGGTGAAGCCGCTTGTGGGAACTGGCCAAGGCGGCCCGAGCGATGCAGCGGTGATCGCACCGGTCGCTGCAAGTTCTCGTGGGCTTGCAATTGCGAACGGACTCGCGACGGGGCTCGCGAGCGACCCGTACATCATGGGGCTTGCGGCGATCGATGAATGCATCCGCAACCTTGTGTGCGTTGGAGCGGATCCATCGCGGATCGCGATCCTCGACAATTTCTCCTGGCCGTCTTGCAAGGATGCGCGCAACATGGCAGCGCTCGTTCGCGCGGCGTGGGCTTGCTATGACGCGGCGAAGGCATTTCGCGCTCCGTTCATATCGGGCAAGGACAGTCTGAACAACCAATTCGTGACCGAAGATGGCGTAACGATTCAGATTCCTCCGACGCTGCTCATCAGTGGATTCGCTCCAGTCAATGACATTGCACGAGCTTGCACGATGGATTTCAAGCACGCGGGGAGCAAGATCATTCTGGTTGGCACGACCTCCGATCGCCTCGGTGGATCACACTTCGCGCTCGTGACAGGGCTCGATGATGCGGGCTCGCTCGAGATGCCCATCGTTGACCTCACGCGTGCCCCGAAGACTGCGCACGTCGTTGCGCGGGCGATCGCAGCGGGCTGGGTGCGCAGCGCACACGATTGCAGCGAGGGTGGCATCGCAGTGGCGCTCGCAGAGATGGCATTTGCAGGTGGGGTCGGTGCGCAGGTCGATCTCGCAAGTATGCCAACTGGCGGACGTCAACTTGAGGCGAATGCGCTCGCGTTTGCTGAAGATCCATCGAGATACATCCTCGAAGTCGAATCGAGTGATGTTGCGCGCGTGTGCGCGCACTTCGAGGCAGCTGCGATCCCACACGCGGTGATCGGCACGACAACCGAACTAGACCAACTGCGTTTAGCGCACAAGGACAAGTCGCTGGCGGCGCTCTCGCTCGCACAACTCCGTAGTTCATGGTCGACTGGAGGCGCATGACACTCACTGGTCCCAAAGCCCTCGTGATCACCGCACCAGGCATCAATTGTGATAGCGAGCTCTGCGCCGCATTTCACGCAGCAGGGGCGCAGCCACAGAGCGAATTGCTGCAGCGGCTCATGCGCACTCCCTCACTGGTCGATCAGTTCGACCTCATCGGACTCCCTGGCGGATTTAGTTTTGGCGATGACATTGCCGCAGGACGCATCATGGGAGCGTTGATGGCGAGGTCGATGTATCCAGCACTTCGTGAGGCGGTCTTGCGAGGGGTGCCAATGATCTGTCCTTGCAATGGGTTTCAGATCGCGGTGCAGGCTGGACTTCTGCCTGGACCAAGTGGTGGAGGTGAGCAGTGGCCCGAATTGGCGGCCCCAGCATCGGTGGCTCTCGCCCCCAACGCTTCCGCGCGGTTCGCCGACTGCTGGACGAAGATCGAGGTTCCACGCGACACGGTGTGCATTTGGACAAAGGACCTGCGCATCGATGCACCCGATGATGTGCTTCCGAGTGCGCACGGGGAGGGCCGATTCGTCGCGTCCCCTCACGTGGTTGAGCGGCTTGAAGCGGGTGGGCAGATCGCCATTCGTTACGCCTCGAGCGACAATTTCAATGGATCGACTGGGGCAATCGCCGGGGTGTGCGATCCATCTGGATTGATCTTTGGGCTGATGCCGCACCCAGAGCGCTACACGCGCTGGACCCAACATCCGCAGTGGACGCGCATTGACGCAGGGGTACGCACTCATGATCCGCTCGGACTTCGAATCTTTCGAAACGCGGTACGGTGGGTTCGGGGCGATCGGCGCGGCGCGCACTTCGAAGAACTTGGCGCGTCAGCGCTCTGACGGGTGATCGCGCACGACGGCGCCGCCACGCGCTGCCATCAGTGCGAGCATCTGTCGCGGGCTCACTTCTTCTGGGCGCATGGACGGGTCCACTCCTTCGGGCCATACCCCATCCCGTCCAAGGATCGACCCGAGTTGCTTGCGCCGTTTGCTGAAGAGCGTGTGCATGAACGCGCTGAGTTGGGCGGCATCGAATGTTCGAGTTGCGCTAAGCGTTTCGATTGCGATCATCGCGCTTGTCACTTCAGGGGCAGGCCAGAAGCACGAGGGTGGCAACTCGGCAAAGACTTCGACTTCTGCGAGCAGGGATGTGAGGATTGACAGCGGGCCGTAGGCACCCGTTCGCGGTGCAGCCTTCAGGCGATCAGCAACCTCGCGTTGGATCGTCACGTACTGACCGATGCAATCTAGTCGTGTGGTCAGCAGCAAGACCATCAGCGGAGTGGCTGCCTGATAGGGCAGATTGGCAATGAGTCGAAATGGCCGACCACCAAAGCGCCGACCGATTTCTTCGAGCAACGCTGCTGAAATCGCATGCTTGCCGTCGAGACAGTCTCCTACAACGAGGGTCACGCGTCCGCTCGAAGGCGCAACGACGCGCTCGGTCACAATCGCTGCCATGTCGCGGTCAATCTCGCATGCGACAATCTCGGCACCGACCTCTACGAGCGCCTCAGTGAGCGCTCCGGTTCCGGGACCAACCTCGACGACGCATTCCCCCGCGCGTACTCCAGACCGCGCGATCAATCGCCGAATCTGATTGTGGTCGTGCAAGAAGTTCTGACCGAACCGGTGCCGAGGGCGAATCCCACGCACCTCGAGAAGCTGACGAATATCAGTAAGCGTCTGCACGAGTCGCGGGCCGTCGCATGATCAGAACCATTGGCGCTGTGCGGCGATATATGTCCGACAGAACTCTTCGTCACTCTTGGTGAGGTAGGTGATCCCTTCGACGAGTCCGATGACGAACATCGCGAACGCTGCGCCGAAAAAGGGAAGACCAATGCAAAACGCCGTGAGGCAGGCGCCGAGTGTCCATCCGACGAGGGTCACTCCGAGCATGATGAGCCCTGCTTGGGTGTATCCAAGGACAAACTTGTGAATGCCAAGACAGCCGAGCAGGATTCCAAGCACGCCCGCCACCACCTTCTTGCTCTTGGCCTCCTCGAGTTGCTGTGGGGTGAACTGGGGCGATTGCGAGCTGAATGGTGGTGGGGTGTCGTCCATGTGCAGTGGCTCCTAGCAGTGCAGACTACCGAGCAGTCGCCTCAGCTCGGACCTCTCGCAGCACGGAGACCTTGATCTCGCCGGGGAAGGTCATTTCGCTTTCGACGCGCTTGGCGATCGCTGCGGCAATCATGTGCGTCGTTGCATCGTCGGCCTTACGGGCATCGACGATCACGCGAATCTCACGTCCCGCCTGGACAGCAAACGCCTCGGTGACCGAGGGTTGTTCGTAGGCGATCGCCTCAAGCTGTTCGAGGCGCTTCACATAGAGCTCCATCGATTCTCTCCGCGCGCCAGGGCGCGCGCCTGAAAGGGCATCGGCAGCCATCACGATGGGGGTGTAAGGAGTCGTGCTCGCAATGTCGCTGTGGTGCCCACCAATGGCATTAAGCACAGCCTCGGTCTTCTCTCCGTGCCGGGCGGCGAAGTCCATGCCGATTGCGGGATGGCCTCCTTCGAACTCATGGTCCATTGCTTTTCCAATGTCGTGCAAGAAGCCTGCGCGTCGCGCGATCGCGCCATTCAGTCCAAGTTGATCCGCAATGAGTTGCGAGAAGAAGGCGACCTCGAGCGAGTGCTGGAGCACGTTTTGCCCGAAGCTCGTTCGAAAGTGCAGTTTGCCCATCGCCTCGATGATCTTGGGATGCAGTCCTCGTATGTCCGCTTCGAGCGCGGCTTCAGTTCCGTGCTGAATGATCCGTTGGTGAATGTCGCGACGAACCTGTTCGACTACCTCTTCGACGCGCGTCGGATGGACTCGGCCATCGTGAACGAGTTTCTGAAGCGTCTCGGCAGCGATCGCCTGGCGCACTCGATCGAAACACGAGACGCTGATAACGCCAGGCGTGTCATCGATCATGATGTCGACCCCTGTGGCCTTCTCGAGTGCGCGAATGTTGCGCCCTTCTCGACCGATGATGCGCCCCTTCATTTCTTCGCTCGAGATTTTGATGCTGCGAATCGTCGAGTCGCTTACTGTGTCGGCGGCGTACCGCTGAATCGCCATCAGCGTGATTTCGCGCGCCTGTTCGCGCCCGCGTGTCTCAGCTTCGGTGATGATCTTCTGCTCAACCACAGCGGCATCGCGCAGGCTCGCAGCGCGGACATCCTCGAGGAATATCGCCCGCGCCTGCTCGTGTGTGAGTTTGGCGATTTCGCCGATGCGAGCATGAATCGACTCGCGATCCTGCGCGACTGCTGCAGCAGCCTTGGTGATCTCTTCGCTTCTCGAGACGAGCGCGGACTCTTGCGAGTCGAGCCGTATCTCTCGCTCGTTGATGTGCTCGAGCTTGCGCTCGAGCGTCTCTTGAATCTTCTGGCTGCGGGCCTGCCCCTCCTGAATTCCTTGTAGCGCGGCCTTCACCTCACGGTCGACTTCGCTGCGACGCTCGGCAGCCGCGCGTTCAGCGGTGAGTTGTATGTCTTTGGCAAGACTGCTCGCCGAGGTTTCTGCGTTTCGAAGAACTTCGCCGGCCTGCTCCCTCGCCTGGCGCAGCGTGCGACCTGAGAAGAGTGCGATCGCGACGCCTCCTCCAACAAGTCCAACCGCCAATGCCGCCGCGATGAGCGCTGACTCAAGGAGTGTGAGATTGATGACGTCGGTCTGTCCTGCCATGCGGGCGCACCCCTTTCGAAGGGTCAATCCCAAGGACGACAATGACAGTCGATGCGGTGCAGGAGATCAGGCGCAGTAGTTGGGGTGGGATGTCACAAACTCTGATTCGTCATTCGGTGCGAGTCTTCGATCCACGGTCCACCAACAGTTTCGAGTCAGTATCGAGCAAGGCAACGGTCAATTCAGTGCGTCAGATCTATGCAACCCCTCTTTGGGGCTGTCGGGGGATTGTCCCCGATGTCCTGCCCACACGACGATCAGTCGGGGGGCTGGGTGAAGTTGTGCATACGGCAGCGTGCCGTAGCGTGGTCAGCGTAGCACTGCCCGCAGCAGGGTCAAGCGCGGATCGCTGGACTCCGCCGCCTTATGATCGCAACGCGATGACGAACCCTTTCATGCGGCTCATGCGGGTGTTGCCGCTCAATCCCATCGCGGTCCGACTCGTTCAAGGGGGGTCGACGCGGTCGCGGCACATGGTGATTCGGTCGGGGTATCTCGCACTGATGGTGCTGATCCTGCTCATGGCGTTACTCGGCGCTGGAACAACCCTTCGCGAACTCGCACAGCGCGGAGCCGAAGCGTTCGCGTTCGTGAGCACAGGTCAGATCATGCTGATTTGCATCCTCGCGCCGGTCTTTTTAGGCGGGGCCATCGCACAGGAATCGAACCCGCAGACATGGGATGTCCTGCTGACATCGCCTCTCAGCTCTTTGCAGATCGTGCTCGGCAATCTCTTCGGACGGCTGTTCTTCGTCTTCGCGCTCCTGCTCTCGACGTTTCCACTCTTCGCAGTCACACAGCTCTTTGGGGGTGTTCCAGGCTCTGCGATCCTCGAGAGTTACGCGATCGCTGCTGCGAGCGCGCTGCTGATGGGGGCGATTGCGATCACATTGAGTTCGACTCGTGCAGCGGGCCGTCGCGCAGTCTTCATTTTCTATTCAGCGGTCATTCTCTTTCTCTTTGCCACCTACGCAATTGACATGGCGTTGCGTACTCCTGTGGCCATCGGGAGTGACGCAGTGTTCACAACCGCGATGACGCCGCTGAATCCCTTTTTGACACTTCGAGTGCTGCTTGAAAGCAACATCTATCTGCCGCGCGACGCCTCGGCGATGTCGCGAGGCTCACTCGTTGGTATGTGGCTCGGTTCACCAATTGCCGCGCAACTGTGGTTCTGCACTCTGCTCTCGATCGCGCTCATCTTCTACTCAACACTGCGCATTCGGCTGCTCGGAGGCGCGCTCATCGGGGGCAGGAAGACACTGCGCTCGGGGGCCGAACGCGAGCCACGGCATGTCGGTACTCACCCCATCGCGTGGCGGGAAGCGCATCTTCGAGGGCATGCGCCCTTCGCGGCAGCACTACGCTGGGTCTTCGTCGCGGGGGCGATTGCTCTAGCAATCGGAGTCATGCTGCTCGCGCGGAGTTCAACACTCAGTCCGCACGATGCACGCCTCGCACTCGCAGCGCTACTCGGTGCCGAAGTACTTGTTGTCACGCTTGCCGCGCTGAACACGAGCGCGACTGCGATTAGTCGCGAACGTGAAGACAAGTCGCTCGACATCCTGCTGACGACACCGATTCAGCCCGGACCGTACCTCGCTGGGAAGCTCCGAGGGCTCGTGCAGTATCTCGTGCCGCTGATCGCGGTGCCTTGCGCCACGCTTGCCATCGGAGCGATCTACTCAATGACGGGTGGATTCGGGCGTGCGGATGGAGGGCTCGTGACCGAGTCGGTCGGCACGGGCACCGTTCAGGTGCCCCTTGTGCTGCCAGAGACGGCGATCGCGCTTCCAATCGTGCTGACTTCGTTCACGGCGCTCTGCGTCATGATCGGCCTTCAATGGTCGGTGAAGAGTCGGGGGACGATTGGATCAGTGTTCAGCGCAACAGGGGTCGTGCTCGCGATTGCGGGATGCATCGGACTGTGTGGAGGATCGGTTGGATCGAGCATCCCCTACGGGGGAGCGGTTCTCAACGCCCTTGGACCGATGAATCTCATCCTAATGGCTGTTGAGCCAGCGACGATGATTGCGACGAGTCTGGAGTCGCCCGTTGGACGGCGCATCTCGATTCTCGCGGGCGCTGTGATTGCTGCGCTCATCTACTGCGCCGTTGTGTACGGATTACATGCGTCCATCAAGGCCAGTTTCATGATGACCGTTCGGCGCCTGTCGGGTACCTCGTGAGTCCTGCCGAGCGATTGCAATGGTTGGTCGTTCCCGCTTGCGCGACCTTCTCGTTCATCTGCATCCTGCTTGCACTGCGAAAATTCCGCTTTCGGTCAATGCTCCGCGCAATGCCAACGACACCAGTGGCTGGAGCGTTCGTCGGCGAGGTTGAATTGAAGGGAGTTGCCACGACAGTCGATGCGAAGATCGGATTTCTGAGTGAGTGCGCGTGCGTTCAGTATTCATGGACAGTCGAAGAGCACTGGAAGCGACCGCGGGTCGTGACGACGACTGACGGCAAGGGGCGGACGACAACTCGTGTTGTGATCGATCATGGCACCGACACGATCGCGTCTGGAAGTGATCAGGCCGAACTCGAACTCGAAGATCCAACCGGTCGCATCCTTGTCCAGTTCGAGGGTGCGACCATCGAGCCGAGCACTCTGTTCGACGAGACGGTCGACGAGTCGAGTCCGCTCTACTACGGGAAAGGACCGCGAGGCTCAGTGAACGGCTCAACTGGCGAGCGCACATTCACCGAGACTGGGATCACGGTGGGCGCCAAGCTCTATGTCGTTGGCTATGCGCGAGAGCGCAGCGACTGCGTCGCAGTCGAGGTCGCACGAGGCGGTCGCGCGGGTACTGCAACGGAAGGGGCACGAGCGAGACTCTTCTTGATTTCGACTCGTGATGAAGCGAGCGTCTCGAGTGGGCACGGCACTGGAGGGTGGCTCTTCGCAGTCCTTGGATTTGTCGCCGTCGTGGCATTGCTCTTCGCGGATTTCGCGGAGGATGATCGGTCACGAAGGAGCGAGACCCCGTGGTTTTTCGTGAGTGGTGTAGCTGGCTACGGGACTCTTTTCGGAGCGCTCTGGGCGCTCTGGATGTTCAATGAACTTGTCGACCTGCGCAACCGAGTCATTCGCGCCTCGTCCAACATCGATGTCCAGTTGAAGCGCCGCTGCGACCTGATCGGATCACTCCTTGAGTGTGTGCGAGCGGTCGCCGGCCATGAGGAATCGCTCCAGAAGGCGGTCGCATTCTTGCGCTCCCAAGAGACCATGAGTGATCGCAGGACTGCCCACAGTAGAGCGTCGGTTGCGACACCGGTGGTTCGAGCGCTCGCCGAGGGGTATCCGACACTGACCGCCGGCGCAGTGTTTCTTCGGCTACAAGAAGCGTTGAGCGAAGCCGAGCAGCGAATCGCACTCGCTCGGGATGAATTCAACGGGCACGCGACGGGATACAACGCCCGGATCGCCGAGTTTCCGGCGCGACTCATTGCGGGGTTCGCGCTCATGCGCCGAGCCAATTTCTTTGAAGCCCCCTCGTTCGAGCGTGCGCAGCCCACCCCTCGCTAGAATCAGAATTCTGTCAGATTGCGCACACTTTTCGGAGTACTTGAGTGACCACGAACGACCCATTCAACGCACGGACCACCCTGAAGACTCCACTGGGAGCTCGCACGATCTTCAAACTCGACGCGCTGAAGTCGCACGGCGCGATCGATCGACTGCCCTACTCGATTCGCGTGCTGCTGGAGAGCGTGCTTCGAAATCTCGATGGGCGTGTGTACACACGGGAGCATGTGTGCGCGATCGCGCAGTACGACCCGACGAAGGTCGGGGACGACGAGATTCCATTCATGCCAGGTCGCGTTGTGCTACAGGATTTCACCGGTGTCCCATGTGTCGTCGACCTTGCGGCCATGCGCGGGGCGATGCAGCGCATGGGAGGTGATCCAAGGCGGGTGAATCCGCTCGTGCCGTGTGATCTTGTGATTGATCACTCGGTGCAGGTTGACGCGTATGCGAGCAGTGTCGCCCTCACGATCAATAATGACCTTGAATTCAAGCGCAATATGGAGCGGTACGAGTTTCTCAAGTGGGGGCAGGGAGCCCTTCAGAACTTTCGTGTCGTGCCTCCGGGGACTGGCATTGTCCATCAGGTCAACCTTGAGTATCTCGCAAAGGTCGTCTGGGAAAAAGATGGCGTGCTGTACCCAGACAGTGTCGTTGGTACTGACAGTCACACCACGATGATCAACGGGCTTGGAGTGCTCGGGTGGGGGGTTGGAGGAATCGAAGCTGAAGCGGTGATGTTGGGGCAGCCGATCTACATGTTGATTCCAGAAGTTGTCGGGGTGCGCCTGACGGGCAAGCTGCCCGAGGGGGCGACCGCGACTGATCTGGTGCTTCGAGTGACCGAGATGCTGCGCAAGCACGGCGTTGTGAACAAGTTTGTGGAGTTCTTCGGGGCGGGGCTCGCCGACATGCCGCTGGCAAATCGCGCGACGATCGCGAACATGGCTCCCGAATATGGCGCGACCTGCGGCTACTTTCCGATCGACGATCAGACTTTGACCTATCTGCGCCTTTCGGGCCGTGACGAGGCGCTTGTGCAGACAGTCGAGCTCTATGCGAAGGCGCAAGGACTCTGGCGCGACGACGCTCGCGACATTTGCTACTCCGTGGTTCTTGAGCTTGATCAGTCGACGATCACACCAAGTCTCGCAGGACCATCGCGTCCACAGGATCGAGTCGAACTCACCGCGATGAAGCAGACTTGGAAGTCATCCCTGCCGAAGTTGAAAGCAGGTGCGAAGGGCGCGCCTGCAGCAACAGCGACGCTGCTCGCCGACGATGGGGTTTCTGTGATGATGGATGGCAACGAGTGCATTCTCAAGAATGGCGCTGTGGTCATTGCTGCAATCACCAGTTGCACCAATACGAGTAATCCAAGCGTCATGCTCGGAGCGGGACTCTTGGCGAAGAAGGCGCGAGCATTTGGCCTGGAGCGCAAACCGTGGGTTAAGAGTTCGCTTGGTCCTGGTTCGACGGTTGTCACCGAGTACCTTAAGAAGTCTGGATCGATGCAGGCACTCGAAGAGCTCGGGTTCAATGTCGTGGGGTATGGATGCACCACATGCATCGGCAACAGTGGTCCGCTTCCTCCGGCAATTGAGAGCGCTGTCAAAGGCAATGACATGGTGGTTGCGAGCGTGCTGTCGGGGAACAGAAACTTCGAAGCGCGCGTTCACCCAGACGTCAAGGCAAATTTTCTTGCGAGCCCCCCTCTCGTTGTCGCGTACGCCATCGCAGGCACGGTAGACATCGACCTCGCAACCGAGCCGCTTGGGGTGGGATCAAAGGGGCAGCCGATCTATCTGCGCGATGTGTGGCCCTCGCAATCGGAAATCGAATCGGCGGTTGCGCACAGCGTCACTCGCGAGCAGTTTCAATCACAGTACGCGCATTGCTTCGATGGAAGTGACGAGTGGAAGGCGATCGCCACAGGCACCGGCGACATGTATCAGTGGGATGCCAAGAGCACCTACATCCAGGAGCCTCCATTCTTCACCACGATGTCCCTCGCAGCGCCAGCCCCGATCGAGGGCATTCGCGCGGCGCGTTGCCTCGTCAAGGTTGGCGATAGTGTGACAACAGATCACATTTCACCGGCCGGCAGCATCAAGACCGACGGTCCAGCAGGGCAGTATCTGCAGGCGCACGGTGTGGCCGTGTCGATGTTCAATAGTTACGGAAGCCGGCGCGGCAACGACCGAGTCATGACTCGCGGCACATTCGCCAACACGCGGATTCAGAATCAACTCGCCCCTGGAACGATGGGTGGCGTGACGACTGACTTCACCGACGGAAAGGTCAAGCCGATCTTCGACGCCGCGGTGAGTTACAAGCGCGTCGGCACTCCGCTGATTGTCCTTGCAGGAAAGGACTATGGCATGGGATCGTCGCGTGACTGGGCGGCGAAGGGAACATTCCTCCTTGGAGTGCGCGCGGTTATCGCCGAGAGTTTCGAACGCATTCACAGATCGAATCTTGTCGGAATGGGCGTGCTTCCGCTGACCTATCAGTCAGGTGCTAGCGCGCAAAGCCTTGGTCTTACTGGCGACGAAACGTTCGACATTGCGATTCCGGCCGATGTCAAACCGCGTCAACTCATCACGGTCTCGGCAACTCGCGCTTGCGGCGAGGTTGTGCGCTTTGAGGCGACATGCAGGATCGACACCCCTGTCGAGGTCGACTACTACCGAAACGGCGGAATCCTTCATACGGTGTTACGTCGGATGGCCGAGTCGAAGTAGTCGGGCGCTTCAGAAAAACCA
>SYHM01000107.1 GCA_005799205.1 Planctomycetia bacterium
ACCGACGCAACGACAGCAACTCAAACTACGGGCTGCTCAATCGTGGCGCACACCGAGTGATCCTGCGAACCGTTGATGGCGATATCCGGTTGTTTGTCGGCCCGAATGCGACCGAGATGGGCACTTTCATCGATTGATCTGTCAGGGCAGTCAGCCTCGCAGCCATGCAGTGGGGACCGATCCACTGCATGCGACGATGCGCGATCGAATTCCGCCCCGACCACGCCACTCGGTGATCACCTGCAACCACGCGGGGCTCATGCTGCTCGCAAGATCGTCACGAATGCGATTGGTCACCGCCTCGTAGAAAATCCCTTCGTTGCGGAATGACTGAAAGTAGAGCTTCAGCGCCTTCAGCTCAACACAGACCGCACGCGGTTCGTATCGAACAGTAATCGTCCCGAAATCGGGGTGTCCCGTCTTGGGACAGACAGATGTGAACTCTTCATTGACATGCTCAATGACAAACGGCTGATCGGAAGGCGAATCAAAGAACTCAAGCAGTTGGGGATTGGGCATCGAGCTGTCCTCTTCAAAGTCCGTAGGTGGTGTAGAGCTTGAGCACTTTTGGCTGATTTGGATTCGATTGCATCGAGGCTCGAAAGGCACGCCGCGCTTCAGAGGCTGCGACGCTGTCTTTCTTTTCGGAAAGCAGCCATCGATTCAGTGCGTTCACTCCGATACCGTTCCACGCTGGCCAGTAGTTGGGGTCAAGCACGACTGCCTGGCGATATGCGACGCTCGATGAGTCGTAATTGCCTGCACGAAACTCGGCCCATCCGAGTCGTTCATACGTCTCTGGGCCGGATGCGAGCCTGGTGAGTGCGATCGCTGTATTCACTGCTTCTGGGTAGCGCCCATCTGCGACATACGCGTTCACCATGTTGGTCAGAAGCTGGGGCGTCTGGGGGAGCAGTTCGGCTGCGGCCTGGTACTGCATGATCGCGTCAGCTGGACGTGCGAGTCGCTCGTACGCGACCCCAAGGTTGACATGCGCTGCGCCACTGCGCGGGTCGAGTTGCACAGCGCGTTCGGCAAACTGGGCCGCAACGCGCGCATCGCCGAGCGAAAGGAATGCGGTCGCCATGTTCAGATTGACTTCGGCGCTTGATGGATTCGCCACGAGCGCTCGCTGATAGGCGCCGATCGATTCGGCGGTCCGGCCGAGCATCTGCAAGGAACGACCGTGACCGTACTGCGCCTGAAAGTCGGCAGGATCGAGCGTGACGGCACGCTTGTAGTTTGGCTCCGCGTCGGCGAATCGACCCTGCGCGAACCGTACGTCTCCAATTCCCCCATACGCATCGGGAAGGAGTGGATTCTTGTCGAGCACTTCCTGAAAGAGCGCGAGGGCGGCTTCGTGATCTCCCGCCTTCCGAAACGCGGTCGCCGCCTCAAGTTTGGTCTGCTCAGTCGGTGTGGGGTCGAGTGGCGTCGCTTTCGACCTCGACGTTGACGGTTGACCTGCGCGCTGACCGCCACCAAACGCTTGGCACCCCACTCCAGCACCCGTCATGACCGTGACAACAGCCGCGAGCACGAGCGTCGTCAGCGTGCGCATCACTTCGAGGCGCTTGATGTTCACGAGGTCCCACTCCTGCTCCTGACGGTCATGCGTCGATTCTTCCTTGGGGGTCTCTAGAATCATTGGCGCATCCCGCAGCTCCTCGCAATTGAGAATAGCGTGAAAGCACGTCGTACCGCAGCATCCATCGCCGATGTGCGCATGACGATCCTTGCGCGAACCCATGCTGCCGACCGAATCGTTGAGGTGCACGACCCGTACTGCGTCGAGCCCACACATCGCGTCGAGTTCGCTGAGCACAGCGCGCGCCTTTTTCGCGGTTGAGAGGTCGTACCCGGCGGCGACGATATGGCACGTGTCGACGCAGATTCCCACGCGCTCAGGCGCGCGTACCCGCGCGCGGATGTGCGCGAGGTGGGCAAAGTCGTATCCGAGATTCGTTCCCGATCCTGTGGTGGTTTCGAGACAGGTGATGACCTTGAATCCCGCGAGCTCTTTGTGCAGTTGGTCGAGCGCAGTCACGATGCGATCAAGTCCAGCGATCTCGTCGTCACTCGCGGGTTCGCGCAGTCGATTCGGGTCGTTGGGCTTTCGCGCCATTCCAAGATGGGCTCCTGGATGCATCACGCACCATGCGATTCCGAGCGCCTCACATCGTTCGAGTTCATCGCGCTGAAGTGCCAGGCTGCGCGCCCTCGCGTCGGTGTCGGGAGAGGCAAGATTAACGAGGTACGAGTTGTGGCTCACGATGCGCTGCGGCGAATCGGACCATCCTGTTGCGACCACCGCCTCGCGCCACAGCTGTAACTGTTCCTCTCGCAGTGGAGGCGTAGACCACTGGCGTTGATTCTTGGTGAAGACCTGCACCGAGCCGAGTCCGAGTCGAACGGCCTCATGAAGCGCATGATGGCCGCCACCAGCCACCGAAAGGTGGCTGCCGTAGCGCGGACGGCAACTCGTCGACTTCTGTTTCACGCGGTTCGGTTCGCGCCGCTTGGCATCACACCATGCGCGCGCCTGCACGGCGCGCGCACTCAACGATTCGCTGCGCAGTTCGAACGGCAGCGAAACCCGCCTGCGCATCAACAAATGGCTTCCCGCCAGTGCGAATCGACGTCAAGAAACTCTCGAGTTGCAACTTCAGTGGTTCACCCTTGCCGACCTCGAGCGCATCAACCTTGACGAGTTCGAGGTAGTTCAGTGATGAGAGGTCTTCGCCCCCCTTAAATCGTGCGCGGATATCCGCAAGCTGCTCTGCGTTGACTGCCTTGCGCACCACAGTTCCCCTGCGCTCGCCAAAGTCTGCAGACACATAGGTGTCCTCGCTGATGATGCGAATCTTGCGCTCAGTCTTCAGCGCGAGGCGGCTTGCGGTGACATTGGCTGTGCACCGAATGCCATCTTTCCCGGCAGGAAAGACGAGCCGCGCGTTACACACATCCTCGGCATCCCCAAGCACACTCACTGCGTTGGCATGAATCTCTTCTGGCTCGCTTCCCATCAACATGATGAGCAGGTCGAGATCGTGGATCATCATGTCGAGCACGACACCGACATCAACCGAGCGAAAGGTCATGGGTGAGACTCGGTCAATCTCGACGAACCGCGGCGTGAGCGCAGGGATGTCTCGGATCGCCACCATGACAGGATCGAATCGCACAACGTGGCCAACCTGAAGCACTGCCGAACAGCGCGCCGCGGCGTCGGCCATCGCGGCCGCCTCGACCTCGTCTGGCGCGAGCGGTTTCTCAACGAGGCAGTGCACGCCTGCGCGAAGCAACTGCTCGACGACTGCGCGGTGCGTCACGGTTGGGGTCGCGATCACACACGCATCCACGCCGGCTGCGATCAGGGCATCGACCGTCGCAAACCCACCGCACCCATACTGTTCAACCATGTCATTGCGGCGGGCCTCACTCGCGTCAACGACCCCGATCAGATCGGCTCCTTCGACTTGAGTACAGATGCGCGCGTGGTGGCGTCCCATTCGACCAACACCAATGACTCCACATCGAATTGTTGCGGTCGACGCGGTTGTCCCGCCAGTGACTGAGGAATTCGTCATTTCTTGGCACTCTTGCGAAAGGTCATTTCGAGATGATTGCCGGCACCGTGATAGGCGGCCTCGGACATGTAGGCACGAATCAGCATGAGGCCTCGACCCGATGGAATCTCGAGGTTCTCATCGAGCGTCGGATCAGGCACTGCGTCTGGGTCGAACCCCTCACCTTCGTCAATCACGTGAAAGGTCGCAGAGTCTGCACAGATCTCCCAGCGCACCTCGACCGCCTTGCTCGCGTCCTGCCGATTGCCGTGACGAAAGCCGTTCATGATCGCTTCTTCGAGGGAGAGTCGAATCGCGAATTGCGCTGCCGCCGAGTACGCGTGACCTGCGAGCGACTTCTCAATCCTTTTTTGAACCCCTTCGATCTGCGCCGGCACATCACCGATCCGCGACGACCCTTCGCTGTGATCACCGCCAGTGGAGTCCATCAGTTGCACTCCGACGAGGTCACCCTTTGTTTCCAAACCCCTCGAGCGCGCGGGCGGCCGTGTCCGAGATATGAAACAACTTGTCCAACTTGGTGATCGTGAAGACCTCAAGGATCGACGGACGAATATCCGAGAGTCGCAGTTGCCCGCCCCGCTTCTTCGTCAGGCTGTTGACCGTAATCAGCGTTCCGAGCGCTGCGCTCGAAAGGTGTTCGACGCCACGGAAACAGATCAGCACGTGTGGATTCGCAACCGCTTCGATGCGTCGCACGAGCTCGGCGCCGATCTTGCGAATGCTCGCCTCGTCGAGAATATCGCGGTCGACGAACTCGACGCGCAGCACTCCGTCGAGATCCGTCACCAGAATCCGTGATGTCTCTTGTGCCATACGTTTAGCGGCTTCCCGTCCCAGCACCGCTCAACTGATCACCAAGACCTGGGAAAAGCAGATCTTCGGCTTCCTGTTGAATGATGACTTCGGGGCGAATCAGCAGAAGAGTTGTGGTTTCGATCTTGCTCGTCACCGAGTTGGTGAAGAACCGATTGACGAACGGAACCTTTGAAAGCACCGGGACTCCGACTTCAATCTCAGTCTCGGCAACTTCACGCCGACCGCCGAGCAGAATCGTTCCCTTATCTGGCACCGACACTGCGGTGTTGATCTGAGTCACGGCGACGTCGGGCAACTGGATCGTCGCGCTAAAGCCGCTCGCGCGACCGAAGGCGTCTCCACCACCTGCCGCTCCCGAAACGCTCTGCTGATCAAACTTGATCAGAATGTTCTGCGCGAACTGCACGGTCATTGAGACATACCGACGATCTGCGCTGGTCACCGCTTCGATGTCGAGGACGAATCCTGTGCGCAGGTTCTGAATGTTCGGCTGGAACGCACCGGCGGCATCGCCGGTGACAGCCTGCACATTTGCGACGTACGCCTGCGACGCACCGAACGAAATCCAAGACCGCGATCCGTTGAAAAGCGTCAGTCGTGGGGCGGTGAGTGTCATCGCACGCTGATCAGCCTGCGTGGCCTGCACCAAGAGATCGACTTGCACGTCGTCGAGGTAGGTAAACCCAACGCTGAGCGCTGGATTCGCGAGTGCCGCTTGTGCAACGGTTCCCTTCAGGCCTGCACCGAGCAGTTGGATGAGCGGAAGCCCTTCCTGCTGCACGTTCACTGGGGACATGCCGTTGGAGTCGTAGAGACCTCCATAGCTTTCGCCATTGCGTCGCACGCCGATGGGGTTGTAGAAACCGCCGTTGGTTGGGCCAGACTGTCCGTAGGTCAGCCCGCCACCTGCTGGGTCGGGCGGCGCAATCGCTGTACCGGTTGCGGTTGAGTTGGACGAAGCGAGGTCTTGTCCCAGTCCTTGAAAGACGACTGGATTCTTCAAGTGGCCAACGCGAGGATCGCCCGAGTTCGAGGCTGGTCCAGGGGGCCGCTGAAAGAAGAAGTCACGCAACTGAAAGTTTGGATCTTGATCAACGGCATAATCGAACATGCCTGGATTCGAATTGAAATAGAGATCAAAGTCGATTCCGATCTGTTCGAACCACTGCACTTCAACTGAGATGAGGCGAGATTCAATGTTGATCTGAATCGCGCGCACAGCACGCAACTGTGAGAGCAGGTTCATGATGTCGCGGTGCGTCTTGGGGGTCGCCGTCACGATGAGATTGCCGCTGAAGTCGTCGAGTCGGCTCTCGGTCATGTCGCCCTTGTCCCAGAATGCCTCTGGCACAAGGAACTTGATGAGCTCCTTGAGACGGGTCAAGATCTGTTCGCGCTGGTCCTCAATGCCGAGGCTCGTGCCGCTGCCGAAGAGCGAACCACCGCCACCTCCACCGCCACCTACGCCGCCCCCACCGCCACCGCCGAAGCCACCACCACCACCACCGCCGAAGCCTCCGCCGCCGCCGCCACCGCCGCCACCACCACCGCCGTTCTGGCCACCTTGGTTGAGCGCTGCGTCAATATTGAAATTCGGGGCGTTGTCGAAGTAAGGGACGAGATAGAGCAGGTCGCGTACGTCATAGACGATCGTCACGCGGCGAAGCGAAAGCGCTTCGGTTGACGCGACAACGACGATGCCATCTTCCATCGCCCAATCGGCCCGATTCGCCTGTGAATCTGCTGGATTTGCGCTGTCTCCACTCGCCGCTTCGAGCGCCATGTCAAGCGCCTTGTCCGCACGAATACTCGGAAACGACAGCGACACCGTGGACTGCTTGGTGACCCCGGTCGTCTCAAGCGACTTCCAGTCGACATAGAAGTCGAGCCCCGTCACTTCCTTGAAGTAGTTGATCGCGGCCTCGAACTCAGTCTCAGCGAAGTC
>SYHM01000108.1 GCA_005799205.1 Planctomycetia bacterium
GGCGATCCCAGCATCGAATCAATGCAAAGGACAGCATGGCTGCAACAGTGGCGTCTTCTTTCTCTCAAGGTATGAGGTTCAGATTCTTGAATCCAACACCAATGTGACGTACGTCGATGGGATGGCCGGATCGCTCTACGGACAGTATCCGCCGCTGGTCAACGCTTCGCGTCCACAAGGCGAGTTCAACACCTACGACATCATCTTTCGCGGACCGCGCTTCGACGCAGCGGCGGGAATCGTTCGCACGGCGACCGTCACTCTCTTTATCAACGGCGTGCTGATTCAGGACAACGTCGAACTGCTCGGCGCGACCGCGCACGGCGCGCGCGCGACCTATTCGGCCCACGCTGAGACGGGCCCGCTCAAGTTGCAGGATCACGGCGATCCGATTCAGTTCAAGAACATCTGGATTCGTCCACTAGGACCTGCGCAGAAAGCGGAGTGACATCGACTCGGGCCAGTGAAGCGTCGACACGCACGCGCGAGGCACGCGTGCGATCTCACCCCGCGTTGTTGCGCAGATTGTTGCTCGCGTTGAGTGCGGCGATCTTGTAGCACTCGGCGAATGTCGGCGAGTTGAAGACGTTCGAGAGAAAGAAATCGAGCCCGCCTTTGAGGCGCAGCACCGCCTGTCCGATGTGGACAAGTTCGGTTGCGCGCGATCCGAAGATGTGGACGCCGAGCAGCACCCGCGTCTCACGGTGAAAGATCAACTTCAGAAAGCCCACTTCAGTATCGGCGATCTTTCCCCGCGCGATCTCGCTGTAGCGCGCGATACCGATTTCGTAGGGAACCTTCGCCGCGGTGAGCGCCTGCTCTGTTCCGCCAGCGCTACTGAGTTCAGGGATCGCATAGATGCCCATGGGGTAGTCATCACCCATTGGAAGCACAGGCGTGTCGAACATCACACATGCCGCGATGCGACCCTGCGCTGCGCTCGTTGCAGCGAGCGCTGGGAACCCGATCAAATCACCCGCCGCGAAAACATGCTCAACCGCAGTCCGGTATTGGTGATCTACCTGAATGCGTCCGCGCGCGTCTGCGGTGAGCCCAGCATCTTCGAGGTGTAGCCCATCGGTGCACCCTTGACGCCCAGCGCAGATGAGCGCCGCATCCGCCGAGAGTCGCTTGCCACTGGCGAGTTCGACCGTGACGCGCGCCGGCACCGAATCAGACACGGCGATCTTCGTGACCGTCTCGTTGCAGCGAAAGACAACATCTCGCTGGCGAAGTTGGTGAATCATCTCGTCGATCGTCTCGTGATCCATGAACGAGATCGGCCTATCCGCGCGTTCGATGAGCGTGACCTTCGTGCCCAGGACTGCAAACATCGATGCGTACTCGATTCCAATCACGCCGCCGCCGACAACGATCAGCGATCCAGGAATGGCGTCGAGTGACCCGATCGTGTCGCTCGTCAGGATGATGGGGCAGGCATCATTGGATTGATTCGGGCAATCGAGCGGCACGACGGGGCGGGTTCCGGTCGAAAGCAGGATGTATTCCGCGGTGATGCGGCGATCTCCAGCGGCACTATCGATCGCAATCGTGTGCGCATCGATGAACGACGCGAACCCGTGAAAGATCTCGATGCCGTTTCGCAAGAGTGTGTCGCGGATATCGCGCTGCTCTTCACGGATGACGCCATCGACCCGCTCGAGCAGCATCGGCATCGTCAGCCGAATTGGACTCGACCCTGCGGCCTCGAGCGACCGACGAACGGTCCCTCGATTGAGGCTCACGACCGCCTCGCGAAATGTCTTCGATGGCAATGTGCCAGTGTGCACCGAAACGCCACCGACTCCGGGGCGGCACTCGATCATCGCGACGCGCTTCTTCAGCTTTGCCGCCTGAATCGCAGCGTGCTGGCCAGCGGGTCCGCTGCCAATGACGACGAGATCGAATTCGTACAGGGCGGTCATGGTGTGGGGAGCGTATCGGCGCGGCGATTCGCATCGCCCTGGTGAGATGGATATCTTGGAGAGATGCCAAAGCCTGCGAAGAAAACAACCGCTAAGCCAAACCCGAAGAGCATCAAGAAGGCAACCAAGCATCCAACCAAGAAGGCGGCAAGGCAGCCATCCAAGGTGGCGAAGAAGTCGACTCGCAAGAGAGTCGCGAAGGTTGCCCTGAAGTCCGCTGCAAAGGGCAACTCGATCATTGAGACCTCAGCCGTGACGTGGTCGCAGTCGTCCACAGGCCCATCGTTCGAGCAAGTGCAACTCGCCGCCTATCACAGGTGGCTGCAAGGGGGGGCGAGTGACCTCGACAACTGGTTCTCAGCTGAGGGCGATCTTCGTGGCAAGAAGTTGTAGCCAGCTGTGGCACGCTGGCGTTGTTGCGCTCGTGCTTTCGATCGCAGTGGCGGCCTGCACGAGTGAGCCGCGCCCCACGGATCGTGAACAGTACGACTGGGTGTCGCTCTTCAATGGCACCGACCTGACTGGATGGAACTGCTTTCCAGTCGACGCGGCCGGCAAGTCAACGGTTTGGTCGGTGCGCGATGGGGTGCTTGTGTGCGCGGGGAGCCCAGTGGGCTACATCCAGACCAGCGCTCGGTACACAAGCTTCGTGCTCGAACTCGAATGGCGCTTTGATCCATCGCGTGGAGCTGGAAACTCGGGAGTCCTACTTCGTGTGCAGCCGCCTGACCATGTGTGGCCGCGGTCGATTGAGGCGCAACTTGAGAGTCGAAGCGCTGGAGACATCTGGAACATCGATGAGTTTCCGATGAAGGCAGAGCAGAGTCGAACTGATGGAAGGCGCACCGCCAAAGCCCATCCCACAAACGAGAAACCACTTGGGGAATGGAATTCCTATTCGATCGTGCTCGACCATGGCAGACTCGAACTGCGGGTTAACGGCGAATTGCAGAATGTCGCCACGGAGTGCGCCGAGTTGGCGGGCACGATCGCACTACAGTCTGAGGGATCGCACATCGAGTTTCGACACATTCGGCTTCGCGAGATCAGATAACGCCAGCCCCCTTTAGCCGCTCAACCGTTCTTTCGCATGAAATCGCGCATGAACGAAGCGAGCGCCTGCGCACCTTCGAGGGGCATCGCGTTGTAGAGCGATGCACGAATTCCGCCAGCGTCCCTGTGGCCAGCGAGTCCATCGAGTTCAGCGCGGGTTGCTTCATCGATGAATCTCTTGTCCAGCGCCTCGCTTTGCAGTCTGAACGAAATGTTGATTGGACTTCGACACTCTGGCCTGCTGAGCCCGCGGTAGAACCCGCCTGAGCCATCGATGATTTCATAGATGAGCGCAGCCTTTGCGTCGTTGCGCCTCTCGAATTCACGCGCCCCACCTTCAGAGATCATCCACCGAAACATGAGCCCGGCTGTGTGAATCGCGAACGTCGGTGGTGTGTTGATCCGACTCTCGAGCGTGGCATGCGACCAGTACGAGAACATGCTCGGAAGGCGTCGAACTGGATTTCGAATGAGATCGCGTCGTGCAATCACAAGCGACATCGCCGCGACCCCGAGGTGCTTTTGCGCTGCCGCATAGACCATCGCGTGCTTGGACCAATCGATCGGCCGCCCGAAGATCTCGCTGCTCGCATCGCAGACAAGTGGAACGCCTGCCGCGGCGATTGGAGGGGTGTGAAACCGGGTGCCGTGCACGGTGTTGTTCGAGCAGTAGTGCATGTACGCAGCACCAGCGGTTGGCGTCATCTCGCCCACCGCCGGAACATGGTCGTACCGAAACTTCTTCCCTTCAAACGGAACGGCGATCGTGGCCGACGGCACTGCATCGCGCCCTTCGACGATCGCCTTCGCCGACCAGACCTCAGTATCGGGGTAATCAGCGACGCCACCGTCGGGTAACAGATTCAGAGGGATGAGCGCCATCTGATTCGTAGCGCCACCGCTCACGAACAGAATCTCGAAATCATCAGGGACCTCACCGAGCACCCGGCACGACTCGACCGCCTCCGCAAGGACCCGATCGTAGGTGGGCTGTCGATGACTGTGTTCGAGGATGCCGATCCCTGTTCCCTTGAGGTCGAGCAAGTCCTCTCGCAATTGCATGAGGACCGGCAGCGGCATCGTTGACGGTCCAGCTGAAAAATTCCAGATACGGTGTGGTTGATGCGAGGTCATGATTGCGTTCTCTTGAGTGCGCTATCGGATCGGCGAATCGCCTGCACGGTGACTCCAAACACATGCGGAGTCTGACGAATCAGCGCGATGTCCCCTTCGGTTGGGGGGGCGTTCAGGTGGATTCGTGCGATGGCGGCCTCTCCTCCGGCGCAAATCACATTCTCCATTTCCTCGACATTGATCCCTGCTTTTCCGAGTACATCGAAGATGTTCGCGAAGACCCCCGGTCGGTTCACGTGGCGAATGTGGATCAACGTGACGGCGCTGCTGTCGCCGGTCCGGTTGACGCATCCACTCACGGTTCCATGTTCGAGCCATTGACGGACGATCCTGACCACCTCTTGATCGATCGCTTCGCATGCCTGCTCGGTCATGGCGCCGGATTGCATCGTTCCATACACCCCAGGCTCGCGAACGAGTTGGGCGAGCAGGGGACGGGATTCGATTGATGCTGCGTACTCGTGAAGGTCGAGCCCGGCCCGAATCCGTTTGGTGCGAACCGCCTTCAATAGCGCCGCTTCGTCCACGACTTCGCCGAGACTGGTGTTGATGAGCGTCGCGCCGGCATGAAGCGCGTTAAAAAACTTCTCGCCGAGCAACCCATGTGATTCTTCGTTCGCAGTCACGCTGACACTGACGACATCGGAGAGCTTTGCGAGATTCACGAGGTTTGCGCAGTAGTCGATCCCGAGCGCATCGCAGCGCGACTCAGTGATGTTGCGGCTCCATGCGACGACATGCATGCCAAATGCGGCGCCGCGCTTAGCGATCTCCTGTCCGACCTGACCGAGCCCGACGATGCCAAGGGTTCGGCCGGCAAGTCCAGCGGACTCTGCGTGATGGCCGCTGCTCGACTCGCCTCGATCCCCCGAGCGCACAGCCGAAACATGGTCGGGCAGACGCCGGTCGCAGCCA
>SYHM01000109.1 GCA_005799205.1 Planctomycetia bacterium
GAAAGAGCAGCGCGCGAGGGTCATTCAACCACTCTCCGCCGCGCGAGAAATGCGCGGTCAACGCCTCCACTTGATTTGTGCGGTGCAAGACCTCTGCGAGCGCCATGTTCGCATCGACCGCATTGGCCGGATCACTCGTGAGCAACGCTCGAAGGCGCTGCTCGGCGCGCGCGCTCCGTCCGAGTCGATGATCAACGATGGCGATCTGCAGTCGAGACTCCGCATCCTTTGGATCGATGCGCAGCGCCCGCTCGAAGTATTCGTGAGCATCGCCAAGTCGACCGAGGGCGAGCGCCGCGCGCCCAGCTCCCCGTGGCCACTGACTACTTCGCTGCTGACGATTCATCGATCGCTCGGCCAGTACCAATGCCGCAGCGAAACGGCTCTGACCCATCAACGCATTGAACTCGTCGGTGGAGTCCGCCACTCACTCGCCCGAAGCAGGATGGAGAAGGACCTTGAGCTTCTCAAGGGTGAGTAACGCAAACCCGGTGCCATACGCGCGTCCGTAGCCGTAGAGCGGATAGTCGAACCAACTGCCATCTGGATTCTGATCGTGCACCATCACCTCGGCAAGCCACCGCGCCAGTTCAGCGCGCTCGGCCGATGGCTGCAGCAGCTCAAGCGCGCACGCGGCGTAGTAGTGGCCAAAGTAGTAGTAGTAACCGCTCGTTTGATAGAACGCTTCGTGGGGCCACGTTCGACCTCGTCCAATCTCGATGTATTGGTGGGTATTGCGTAGATGCTGCAAGCCTCTTGCGAGTGTCTCGGCCGTCACACCACCCGCTCCCACAGCAGCGAGCGCGACATTGCATGCTTGCAGACGGCCGCTCGAACCACTCACCTTGTTGTAATTGGCGCGCGGAGAAAGTTGCGCGTATGTGCCATACGCAAAGGTGCCGCTCGGCAAGTGCATCCGCACGAGCGCGCGGGTGGCATCTTCGAACGTCCCCGTGGGAACTTTCCCCCCCTGCGCCTCGGCTGCTTTCATGGCAAGAATCATCGCCGCAGTGTTGAAGCTCGTCGATTGATTCCCACTGGGATTCATCCCTTGGTAGGTGAAGTCGTAGTAACCCCATCCGCCTTCAGTTCCCTGCTCACGGCGCACGAGCAGCAATTCACGAGCCATGAGTGCGCTCCACGGTTCGTGAAAACTCTTGAGTGAATCGTCTGCCAGAATCGCCGCCGCGAGTTCCAGGAAGTAGGTGTGCGCCCAGATGCTGTAGAAGGTCTTCCCAGTCGCGCGGCCCGGTGCGGGACGGCTCGACAGGAATGTGAGTCCCCGCTCGAGCGCCGTGCGGCACCGCGCGTCGTCGTGCGATGGCGCGATCAGCGCCCATGCGACGAGCGCGGTCGTTGCCGACTGAAAAGCGAGATGACTCGCCTGTGTATCGAGAAAGATTTCAGATCGACGCACACTCTCGAATGATCCCCACGCACCCGATGGCCGCTGGTTAGAAAGAACCCATTCAATTCCTCGCGCGTACGCCGTGCGTGCGGCCGCTTCGATGGCGTGAGCGGGAATCGACGCCTTCGCGCTTGGGGGGATGGCCGCGTTGGGCTCTGACTCGTTGGGGGTGGACTGCTGCGGTGCTGGAATCGTCCCGTTCGGAACACGGTGAGTCGTACTCGCGCACCCTGCCACAACCATGCAGAGGATGCCGGAGATTGCTGCGCCGCCGAGTCGTCGCTCAGCCATCGGCGAGTACCACTCGGTCGCCAACGGCGAGACCCGAAAGCACTTGCGTCTTGCTGCCATCGCTCGCGCCGATGCGAATCTCTCGCGTGACCTTGTTGCCATCAATCAACAAGTCAACCGCCCATGTTCCGGCGGCTCCTGCGCGCGCCTTGATTGCTTTCGTGTCGACGAGTGTGCAGTCGGCGATCACCCGAGTCGCGGTGATGTGTGCTTCGGCGCCGATAGGCCACGCACCATCACGTGCACGAACGCTTGCAGAAAACGGATACTTCGCCCCTGCACCATCGGGCGAACCAATGGGCGAGAGTTCATCGATGACGAGCGTGCCAGTAGACGCTGGGCGCGCCGGAATCCACGCAGTGACCTGCGAGCCAGCCTCGACAACCCGCAGCGCATCGAGATCAAACGAACCAGTGACTTCAAGTAGCGCTGGATCAACGATCGTTGCGAGTACCGCGCGCGCCTGAACGGGCTCTCCGACTTCTGGGAGCGTCAGTGCCAAAACGCCGTCGACGGAGGCTTTCAGTGTCAGGCTGGCGCCATCCGATTCAAAACGCGAGAGGCGCAGTGTGAGCTCGTCGAGTGCCCGCTGGGCACCAGCGAGCGCAAGGCGCATGTGCACAGTTTGCAACTTCTGCCGAGTGCGCATGTGGTCGAGTGACTGCTGTGCGTACCGCGCGTTGTCTTCAATCTCCTTGACTGCATTGGGATGGTCAATCGCAAGAAAGAGGTCGTGGTCCTTGCGCGCGTACGCGCTGTAAATGCGCGAACGGTCTAACGCCCGTATCGCTCTGCCAAGCACAATGTCCTTCGTCTCAGTCTCGAGCGTCGCATCGCTGTACATGCGCTGCAGTTGACCGAGTTCTTCCCCCTGCTCTTTCAGCGAGTCTTCCTGATTCTTCAATTGAAGCGCAGCGAATTCGAGGTCGCGCGCGTTGTGGTACTCACGCAGCAATGTGAGCCGCTGTGCCGCAAGGAGTGCCGCACGCTCAGCGCGTTCGAGATTGGTCGCCTCGCTCGCGCGCGACAGGGCCTGCTCTTCGACGAGCACAGCCAATCGCTCTGAAGCCTCTGCGACCTGCGTCTTGAAGTCACTCAGTTTTTTCTCGAAGTCCTTGCCCTTGAGTTGCGCAATCACATCTCCCACTCGCACCACTCCTGGCTTGGCGACGATCTGCGCGAGCGTCGCCTGCCCATCAAACACCTCTGGTTCATACCGCAGCAGCGTGGTGCGAGCTGACCCGATGCGACCTGGTTGATCGACGCTCAGTGTGAGCGGACCCGTCTCAACTACGGTGAGAGTCGGCGGTTTCGGACCGGGTGCCGCAGAAACTGCGTTCGGGACGTCGCCCTGTGCACCAGCCACCGAGACGGCACACAGAGCCGCCCAACAGACCATCGAAGTGTGTCGTCGCGTTGACATCGTTGAAAGTCCCTTTCGAAGTTGAGACCGGCCTTGCGATACTCGGTCAGTGAATTCCGTCGTGGGAAGCCATCATGTGCAGCATGTCCACGCAGCGGTTGGCATACCCACATTCATTGTCGTACCACGAGACGAGCTTGAAGAATCGATCATTGAGTTGCACCGATGCTCCAACGTCGAAAATCGAAGAACGCGGATCGCCGATGAAGTCGCTCGAGACAACTTCATCGCGAGTCACGCCGAGCACACCCTTCATCGGCCCGTCTGCAGCGGCCGACATCGCGTCAGTGATTGCTGCGAGCGAGCTTGACCACGTGCTGCGGAAGGTCAGATCGACGCATGAGACATTGGCGGTTGGCACGCGAAACGCAACGCCGGTCAACTTGCCCTTCACTTCGGGAAGGCACAATGCGACGGCTTTCGCAGCACCGGTCGAACTTGGAATAATGTTCATGTAGCCATTTCGCCCCCCACGCCAGTCCTTCTTGCTCGGTCCGTCTTGCGTCGGCTGCGTCGCCGTCACCGCATGGACGGTGGACATGAGGCCCTCATCGATCCCGCATGAGTCGAGCAGCACCTTGACGATTGGCGCGAGGCAATTCGTGGTGCACGAGGCGTTACTGATGATGCGGTCGCTTGCTGGCTTGTAGGCGGTGTGATTGACCTTGTAGACAAGAGTCGGAACTTCGCTCTCGCTCTTCGTTGGTGCTGAGATCAGCACGCGGCGGCATCCCGCATCAAGGTGCTTACTGGCATCCTGCGCGGTCGTGAAGAGTCCAGTCGACTCGACCACGTAGTCAACGCCGAACTCTTTCCACTTCAACTGCGATGGATCCTTGATCGCAGTGCACTTGGTGCGATGAGCGCCGTGGACGATCTCTTCTCCCTCTGCGTGGACATCGTTGCCAAAGCGGCCATGAGTCGTGTCATATCGCAACAGATACGCGAGGTTGTCGGCCGGAACGAGGTCGTTCACCGCGACTACTTCGATATCCGAGCGGCCCGCAGCGATCCGATAGATCAAGCGACCGATTCTTCCAAAGCCATTGATTGCAACGCGAACTGCCATGAGGTCTCCTTTAGAGTGAGGGAGTCGAAGAATAGCGACTCGCCTCGCGTCGCAGCACTGCGTCAAGGATCCACGGGCAAAGCGTGAATAGCGCTGCCGAGAATCGCACCGTGGCACTCGTCCAGACCTCGGACCGAGGGCTGTAAAGGCACGAGACAATCGCCTTCGCGACGCGCTCTGGACTCTGCGTGAAGAACGGGCGCGCGTGTGGTGGCACCGCTGCCTGCCTGACCCCGCTTCGCTTCGCGCTCACTTGATAGAACTCCGTTGTCGTCGTCACTGGATGCACGCTCGCCACCTCGATGCCAGCGTGTGCGAGCTCGAACCTCATCGCCCGACAGACCGACTCTTGCGCAGCCTTCGTTGCGGCATAGAGTCCGTGACGGGGCAACGAGAATTTTGACACGCAGCTCGAACACATCAGCAGGTGGCCGCCGCGCCTATCCCGTATGAGGTCGACTGCGGCCGCACGAAGCAGCCCAAGGCTTGCGAAGAAATTGACCTCAAACATCGTTCGCACTTCGTCATCGGTCATTTCATGGATGGTCCGCTCCATGCCATACCCCGCGTTCGCAAAGACGATGTCGAATCGCCCGAAGGCACGCATCGCTTCGTCGAGAACCCGCCGAGCGTGCGCACCGTCGGCGACATCGTCGATCACCACATGTGCGCGGCGTCCGAGAGCGCGCACATCACTTGCAACTTCTTCAAGTAGATCGCCGCGGCGTGCAACCAGAACCAGGTCGATCCCCTCGCGGGCCATCGCGCGGGCGGTCGCAGCCCCGATCCCACTCGAGGCTCCCGTGACAATCGCCACCTTGTCCTTCATCACGCGCCGCATGGGATCACGCTAGCACAGCGTTGCGGACGCGCATGGTGAAGGACGCTGTGAACGACTCGCCTGGGGCAACGCACGCACACCCATCACAGAGCGCTGCGGTCGGCGCGCACATCGGTTCGACGCAGACGAATGGGGCGCTGCGGGGTGAGTAGACCTGCATGAACTCATACCCACTCGAAAACTCGATCTCAACGCTGTGCCCTGCGGTGTCGATCCGTGCGATCGGTGGTGCCATCGCCACCGTGCCGGCGACCGCAGCGGTGGGGAGCCGCGCGAGGTCGTCTTGATTCTCTCCCACGCGTTGCGTCATCTCGCCAACCAACCGTCGCTCGGATGAACGAGCCTTCGGAAGCCCCAGCGCATCGAGAGGGATCGGCTCGCGCGGCGGCAGTCGGACGACTGCAGGGGTCGCAGGATCGACCGCGAGGTACGGGTGCCATCCAAAGGCGATCGGAACCGCACACTCCCCCGACGCTTCGATCGTTGTATCGACTCTCAGCGATGCCGCGCCCGCGTCCTCTCCTAAGAGCCACGCAATGCGCAGCGTGTGCTCGAAGGGGTAGGCGCGCATCAACTCGTCACAGTCGTTCCAACGCAGGACCGCTTCGAGGTGATTGTTCCCGGTTCGAGAAAGGGTCCACTGCGACCAGCGCAGCAGCAGCCCATGAATCGGAAGTCCGTTGCCGTCGCGCTTGAGGCGGCGTGAGGATGCGAGTTCGATCGACCTCCCCATGCATTCGAAA
>SYHM01000110.1 GCA_005799205.1 Planctomycetia bacterium
CCCAATCGGCTGGCCCGACTCACCTACGAACCGAATGAACTGTTGCTTGCGCCCCTGCCCCCAGAGCTCGAGGCGGATGCGAACTTGCACCTCACCCAATGGTGGGATCGTTGTGTTGGGCTGAAGGTCAGGGATCGTGCAGCCACATGTTGCGACGAATCCACGAATGCGTATTGGCTCAGATGTGCCGTTACGAAGGACAACGCACAAGGGTGCTGGCGATTGACACTGCGAGACGACTCCACACTCGATTTCGGCTGGAATGACTTCAAACTGCGACGAAGCCACAAGTAACTGCGGCGGCTCTGAGCTCGTCAGCGGCTCGATCGCCGATGGCTCGGTGGGGGCAGGCCCTGTCGCGCATCCGACAAGCGCACACCCACACAAGGCGATCGCCCCACCACGAACCGCAATTGAGCGAATCATCGCTTGATTCTAGTAGCGGTACTGCGATGCCTTGTACGGGCCATCCACTGGAATGCCCAGGTACTCCGACTGCTTCTGCGTCAGCGTGGTCAGGCGTGCTCCCAACTTCCCCAGGTGCAACCTTGCAACCTTTTCGTCGAGCAGTTTCGGAAGGGTGTAGACCTTCTTCTCGTACGAGCTCGCGTTTGCGTGCAATTCGATCTGCGCAATGACTTGGTTCGTGAAGCTGCTGCTCATCACAAACGATGGATGCCCTGTCGCGCATCCAAGATTGAGCAGTCGCCCCTCGGCGAGCACGATGATCGACTTGCCGCCGGCGAACACCCACTCATCGACCTGTGCCTTGACGGTGACGCGCTTGATTCCAGGAAGCGCCGCGAGTCCAGCCATGTCGATTTCATTATCGAAGTGACCGATGTTGCCGACGATCGCCTTGTCCTTCATGCGCTGCATCGTTTCGGCCGTGAGCACATTGCAATTACCCGTGGCCGTGACAAAGAGATCAGCTGTGTCGACCGCGTCTTCGATGCGCACCACCTCATAGCCCTCCATGCACGCCTGCAGCGCACAGATCGGGTCAATCTCGGTGATCTTCACTCGGCACCCTTGACCGCGCAGGCTTTGCGCACACCCCTTGCCCACATCACCGAATCCGAGCACAACCGCGATCTTGCCGGCGAGCATCACATCGGTCGCGCGCATAATGCCGTCAACGCATGAATGGCGGCATCCATAAAGGTTGTCGAACTTGCTCTTCGTGACAGAGTCGTTCACATTGATCGCCGGAAAGAGCAAGTGCTTGAGTTCTTGCATCTGGTAGAGGCGGTGCACTCCCGTCGTGGTCTCTTCGCTCACTCCTCGAATCTGCGGAGCAATGCGCGTGAAGAGGCCCTTGTGGTGGGTCGCAAGATCGCGAAGAAGCTGCAGAATCACGCGGTATTCCTCGCTGTCATCGACCTTCGTCGCTGGAATGGTTCCGGCGCGCTCGTACTCGAGTCCCTTGTGGACGAGCAGTGTGAGGTCTCCGCCATCGTCGAGAATGAGTGTGGGACCACCTCCCTGCGGCCAATTCATCGCTTGGTAGGTGCACCACCAGTACTCAGGCAGCGTTTCACCCTTCCACGCAAAGACGGGGATGCCCTTTGGATCGCTCACCGTTCCTGTTGGGCCAACTGCGACCGCCGCGGCGGCGTGATCTTGAGTCGAGAAGATGTTGCACGATGCCCACCGAACCTGCGCACCAAGATCGACGAGCGTCTCAATGAGCACGGCCGTCTGAATCGTCATGTGAAGCGATCCAGAAATGCGCGCGCCCTTGAGCGGAAACTTTCCCTTGTACTCAGCGCGCAGCGCCATGAGCCCAGGCATCTCGATTTCAGCGAGCTCAATCTCTTTGCGTCCAAAGCGCACCGTCTCGGGCGAGAGGTCCTTCACATGAAAAGGAGGATTCGCCGTGAGTGAGAGTGATGTGTCCATGAATGTGGCGTTCTTGGATGGCGCGGCTGCGGTCGTGGTCATGGGAGGGTCCTTCAAAGAGTGGCGTGAACTATCCGTTTATTCGGATGAACGAATCATAGCGATTCCACGCCGATTGTCCACACGAATCACTCGCTGGCGGTCGTTAGCATCCCCCACCTCACCCCAACACCACCGAGGAACCACCGTGCCCCACATTCACGCCCCCAGTCGCACTCGCATACTCGTCGCTTCACTCACCGTGGCCGCTCTCGCCGTGAGTTTTTCACTCGCCGCTGCGCGCTCTGCACCAACCGCCAAAGGAGCTCCATATCCGCTCTCGACCTGCCCGGTTTCAGGCAAGCCGCTCGGAAAGGACTCGGTCTCGTTCGTGATCGAGGATGCCGCTAATCCGCTCAACGATGGGCGCGAGATTCGCTTCTGCTGTCAGAAGTGTGTCGAGAAGTTCACGGCTGATCCAAAGGCGTTCTTGCCAACGATTGATGCGGCGATCATCGAACAACAGCGCCCCTTCTATCCGCTCACCAAGTGCCTCGTGATGACTGACAACGACCTTCCGCTTCCAGGGTCACCCGATGCGGACAAACTCAAAGAAGTCGTCGTGCTCAATGACTTGGTTCGACTCTGCTGCCCAGGATGCATCAAGAAGATCAAGAAGGACCCAGCGTCGTTCGTCGCGACCATTGACGCTGCGGCGATCGCGGCTCAGAAGAAGGCGTATCCGCTGCTCACCTGTCCGATTTCTGGAGAACCACTCGAAGCCGATGCCGCTGAGATCGTTCTGGGTGAGCGACTCGTGCGCCTCTGCTGCGGCGGATGTGCCGACAAAGCGAAGCAGGATCCAGCGGCGATCTACGCGAAGCTCGATGCGGCGGGTGCGGCGGGGACGAAACCGACAGCAACGCCGGCGGCGAAGTAGGAGGCCCCTACCCCCCCCTCACCAACAGCGCGCTGAAGAGTCCGGGACCTTGCGCGGTTGTCTCTGGGGCGATGCGATGCCATCGTTCGAGTGAGAGTCCGCTCGCTCGCGCCCAAGCGCGCGCGTCGGTCTGTGAGAATCCAAGGTGCCGGTGGCCCATCGTTGTGCGGTACTCGGATCTCGTGTGTTCGACCATGTCAACGACCAGCAGTCGGCCGCCAATCTTGAGTGTGCGCCCGATCTCTCTGGTCGCAGCGGCCGGGTCATCAAGATGATGGAAGAGCAACATCGCAACCGCGGCATCGAGCTCGCGATCTTTCAGCGGCAACTTCTTGACATCGCCACGGCGAAACTCAACGCGGCGGCTTCCACTGAGTCGCCTGCGCGCAGCATCGATCATCGCTGATTCGCGG
>SYHM01000012.1 GCA_005799205.1 Planctomycetia bacterium
AACACTGCTCGTCACCCTATGCGCAGTGCGCGTCCTCGATGCGATTCTCTATGGACCATCATCGCGCAGCACAAGCGCGCATCAACCGGCGATCACACTCGCCGAAACAGCAATTGGCCTTTCGCTGGCGGTGGTGGCAGTGCTCATTTCGATTGTCGGACTCATCGTCAAGGGAATCCCATTCATTCCGTCGGCCTTCTTCGGACTGATCGCGTGCGGAACCTGCGCAGTTGCTTGCGTGTTCTCAGGCGGAGAGTCGCCACGGCGAGTCGCGATCATCTGGCTGAGCGTTGTCACACTCGCCGCAGTCGTCTGCGCAGTGCTCGCTGAGTCGATTACAGCACACCTGCTGGGAGCGCACCGCATGGCGGTCTTCGAGGGGATCCGCGCACTGTGCATCTCAGCACTCGCATCAATCTGTGCCTATGTCTCGTACTGTGAACTGCGCTTCATTCAACCACCCAAGCCCCCAGCGCCAACGGAGCGCGCACTCATCATTGAGGAACCAGCAATATGACGACTACCACCGAATCAACCCGCCCAGATCCGATCGATGCGCGCGAGGGAGACATCGAATGCATGATGGGATTTTCGACGGGCCGCTATACGCGCACGCACGGACCGTTCTGGTTCGCCATCGCTCTCGTGTTAACGGTTCTCAGTTGGCTCGCGCTCGTTCCATTTCGGGGCTCGTACTTTGAGCAGATCATCGCAACTGGCTGGCAGACGAATTGGCTCTGCATTCTCTTCACGTGGTGGTGCCTGTGCATTCTTGTTGCGAAGATCTTCAAGATTCGCGTTCAGCGACGAGCGCTCGACACGCACGACATTTTTCCTCGCCGCGGCGACTTTGTTCTCTCGCCGGGAACTTCGGGAGACATTCTGCAGCGAATCAAACAACGCGTGAGCCGCCCACGCGAGTTTCTGCTCTTCAACCGGGTCTCGATGGCACTCGCGAATCTTGGCAATATTGGTGAAGTGCGCGATGTCGGCGCAGTGCTTGATGCACAAGCAGACAGTGACTCGAGCACCGTCGACTCGTCATACACCGCCATTCGCGCACTCATCTGGACGATCCCGGTACTCGGATTTATCGGGACAGTCCTCGGACTGGGAATCGCCATCGGCAATTTCACAGATGTGATCACGAGCGGTGAGGCGGGTGCGGGGGCAGGGGGCGGGTCGATTCGAGAGAAGCTCGCACCGGTCGTTGGAGGTCTCGCGACCGCCTTCAACACCACGCTTGTCGCGCTGGTCGCTGCTGTTGGAGTGCAACTCTTCACAACCTACGTCTACAAGATGGAAGAGGACCTGTTGGATGACTGCACCCAGTACTGCAACGATCACATCGTGAGCCGACTGAAACTGACGAACTGGTAATCGAGCGAGCAGGCAACCATGTCCAAGCACGATGAAGTCTCGCCAATGTCCTTCTTTTCGTTTCAGGACATCATGGCGTGCGTCACCGGCATCATGATTTTGGTGTGCTTGATACTGGCACTCGATCCCTTGGGTGATGTTCCGTCGAGCGCACGTGTTCCTGGACAGTCGCAACAGTTGCAGCAAGCACTCGATGCAGCACGATCGCGTGCGGGCGAAGCGCGGAAGGCGCTTGCCGAGGCGCGCGCAGCGCTCGCTGAAGCACAAGCGCGTCCGATCGTGACAGCAGATCAGCTGGCTCGGCTCGAACGGCTCGTCGCGAAGGAACGCGATGGTCTCATCGCACTCGAGCGATCACGAGAGTCAGCCAGTGGCGATGCGCAACGACAGGAAGATCAGACCCTGCTCGTGAATCAGCAGTCGGAGCGCGCGCGCGAAGGTGTTCGCGCGATCAAGCAGGATCTCGCTGACAAGTCACTTCGTGCGCGCGTTCAGTATCAGGCGGGAGAGCGCGAGCAACTGCGCCCTCTTCTGTGCGAAGTGACGGCGAACGAATTGCGGCTCGGAGAACTCGACGCGAACGGGACTCCCAAGCCACTTGCCTCAGTTCGTGATGTGAGCGCAACCGAGGTGATGCGTGCGTGGGGGTCTGGTACTGCCGCCAGCGGAGCACCTCATGCGAGCGCACCACTTGAGGCGGTGCTGCAAGCACATCCTAAAAACGAGTGGTATCTGCTCTTGATCGTGCGCGACGACTCGGTCCAGCTCTCGAATGGTCTGCGCGACCTCGCGCGGGCGCGGGGATATGAGGTGGGATGGCAGCTCTGGGATGCGAAAGAGGGCGGATTCTTTGATGTTCCGGCGGAGTCGCTGCCATGAGCATTCGCCGGCGAAGTCGACGGCGTCGACGGCGAAAGGGGGCGGCAACCACCGACGCATTCGAGCTCTTCCTCGACGCGCTGTGTAACGCGCTCGGGGTAATCATGTTCATCTTGCTCTGTCTGGTCGTGTTCACAAAAAGCCCTGACGGCGATCAGAAGCGCACGACGCCGGCACAACTTGCCGCTGAAACGGCTGCACTCGAAGCCGAAGCGAGCACGATCGAGGTAGAATTGGCGTCAGTTCTTGCAGCGCTCGCTGCGCGTCCGCCATCTGGTGACCCCGAGATCATCGCACGGTGGAGGGAGTTGCTCGCATCGCTTGATGCAATGCACGCCAAGAGGCTCGCAGAGGTGGACGCCGTGAACCAGGCGCGCGCGCGACTCTCAGCGAGCGCGCAGGCTCTCATTGCCGCGACCGAAGCTCTCAACAACCTCAATGCCCAGCGCGCACAACTTGACGAGATTCGCAAGCAACAGCAGACTCCGGTGCAGTTTGTGCGCGTTGCGCGATTGCGAGCCGATCCTCGCAAAGCAGTCCTGCTCTTGTGTGCCGACGGTCGTGTGAGCCTCGCCACACTGACCGGCAAGGGACAGGAGATCGCGGCTCCGACTTCGAGTGGCATCCCAGTCACCGACGATGCCTCAGCGCGACTGGTGATCGGGCAGTTCTTTGGCGGAAAGCCCCCCGAGTCGTTTCGCGCAGAGATCGCAGTGTGGCCAAGCGGGTTCGCCGCCTACAAACGGCTCGAACGCGTGATGATCGAGAAGAAATTCGGAATCAATCCACTGCCGATTGCTGCTGGGGATGTGATTCGCGAGGGGGCTGGCGGAATCCAGTAACGGTCGCGACGAGCGCGCCGCCAAGCATGAGCAGCGCACCACACCACTTGCGCGGATCGAACGATTCGTTCAACCAAAGCGATCCAGAGAATTCTGCGAACACCGACTCGAGCGAGAGAATCACGGCGGCATGCGCGGGGGGAGCGGATGTTTGCGCGATCACTTGCAGTGTGAAGGCGATAGCGATTGCAAAGACAGCCGAGAAGAGGATCGCCCACGACCCATCCAACAGCAACTGCAGCGAAACAGGTTCAACCGTCATCGCGATCGACGCACAGACAGCACCAGTGAGGCCGAACTGAACGACTGCGATTCCAAGAGGATCGCCGCGGCGGACGGCCCACCCGACGATGAGAACATGGCAAGCCCATGCAATTGCGCATCCGATGAGATAGAAGTCGCCCGAAGCAAGCTCGAGTTTGTCACCGAGCACAAGGAACCAAAGCCCAGCGAGCGCCATTGACACCCCGATCCACACACGCGCTGTGACGCGCTGTCCTAGGAGCAGTCCTAAGAGCGGCACCCACAGCACATAGGTTCCAGTGATGAATCCCGCGGTTCCAGCGGTCACAGTCGCCATCGCCTTCTGTTGCAATGAGGCCGCAGTGACAAGCGCGATCGATGCCGCGACTCCTCCAACAACGCTCGCACGCGTTCTCGCACTCGGCCTGCGCGCTACGAAGGGAATCAGAATCAGAGCACCGATGAGAAATCGTGCCCCGTTGAACGTGAACGGTGTGTCCCCCATCTGTTGGGTTGCCACACGCTGCGCAACGAATCCGATTCCCCACAGGATCGCGCACACAAGAAGGACGGCGTCGGCCGCGGGGACCGTAAGACGCCAACGCGCTGCGCGAACGTCATCAACCATCAACGGATGAATCTCAGCCGCCCGAAATCTGGAATGAACGCTCGGCCTCCTGGATTCATCGCCATCGGCGCAGGAAAATAAACCGACCAGGCCTTTCCGATCACCATCTCGCGTGGGACGATGAATGGACTGTCATTCTCAAGTTCGCGGACGACCAGCGGATGTGATCGTCCCCAAAGTCGTGAATCTTTGCTGGCGCCGCTGTTGTCGCCGAACATGACATATTCCTCGTCGCCGACGCGAGAGAGTCGTGTCGGGTCGGTCGCGAACGCGAGGCCAGTGATTGCCGGGCCGTTCGATGGGAACTGGTTGTTCGCACTGAGAAAGTCGGGTCGGTAGTACAGATCACGTTGCACCTCGACCTCTCGCAGTGAGAAGGGAGATCCGCCGAAAGTCCAGTGGAGTGACGTCGGAGTCGGACGCTGCCCCATCGGATTCGCAAGCACCTGCTCGAGCGTCCGACCGAAATGTGACGCGAGCAGACGCTTGATCGGTCCACCGAGGTCGTAGTCGAGTCGTGCGACGCGCGATCCATTGATGAAGACCGACATCTCTTGATCGACATGCCAGCACTCAAGAAGGAACGGCTCATCCGTTGGAAGTTCGCACGCAACCGAGGTTGCAGCAATCGGCGCGCGCGACTCTGCCTCTTCAATGGCGAGTCGAACCTGACCACGATCGAGTTCAAAGTGGTAGAGGAGGCCCCGCGCGGTCATCGTGAGTTCGGTGTGCAACGTCGCAGGATCAACCGCGTCGATGGCCGCCGAGATCGAAAGGTCTGCGGTCGGAAAGAGAGGGATGTCGCGGCGGTAAATGTTGTAGGCGTTCCAGTCATCGAGCGCGATCACATCGTTCGACCACGTCAAAGTTGCAGGTGATGCATCCGCGCGATTCCATTCGCGATCGCCACGAATGTCCCAGCCTTCACTCGGCTTCCAAGGAGAGCCGATCCATCGCTGCCGCATCGCTGTCTCGAGGCGTGCAATATCGACGGGCTGAAAGTCACTGTCGTACACCGGCTGCCAGACGGCGCGCTGGATGTACTCGGGCTTGCGCTGAATTCGAAGCTCATCGGCAGTGGCGGTGAGCGGTCCCGTAAAGATGTCACCATCGGATACGAGCAGCGTCTCGTTGGGCATTCCAACCAGTCGCTTGATGTAGTAGACCGCGTCGCCCACAGGATCGATCGGATTCTTGAAGACAACAACGTCCCACCGCTTGGGTGCTGTAAAGGGTTCGAGATACTTCAAGACGAGCACGCGGTCACCCATGCGATTCTCTGAGGCGAGCACATCGTTTGTGACCGATTGCACCGGAACCTGGCGGCTCAGCATCGGATCGAAAATCGGGCGATCGCCTCGCAGTTGGCGGCGCTGCACCTCGAGCACCTCAGCACTATCGGCGGCATACTCGTACCCCGTCGCGGGGCTTCGAAGCCTCACGTGCGCTCCCATGAGAGTCGGAGCCATCGAGCCTGTGGGAATCACAAATCCTTCGAGGATGAATCCGCGAAATGCCATCGCAAAGACGAACGCGACGATGAGTGATTGCAAGGTGTCGATGACCCCACTGGTCGTCTGTGGCGCAGAGTGGTGCGCGCTGGCGGTGTTCATTGGCGGCGAATCCTACAGGGTCGGTTTTGGTGGCGGAGGTTCGTCAGCCCGCGGGAGCACGGTGACGTCCTCGACGGGGAATGCAAACTCACCCTTGTTGCTATCGAGCTTCACCAGAACGAGTTGAACGAGAATTCTCGCCTCGATCACCACCCCGGGCCCGTCAGGGGTCTGCACGCGCGACTTCACCTTGGGAACACGCTTCGCGAGCGACTCGTAGGTCTCATCTTCATAACGCAGGCAACACATCAGACGCCCGCAGCGACCCGAGATCTTCATTGGATCGAGCGTCGCCTTCTGCAACTTCGCGCTCTTCATCGAGATCGGTTTCAGCACCTTGAGGAAGTTCTTGCAGCAGCAGTGCTGCCCACACTTTTCATAGTCGGCGACGAGCCGCGCTTCGTCGCGTGCCCCAACCTGTCGAAGCTCGATCCGAGTCGAAAAGCGCGCAGCGAGCACAGTCAGGAGCTCACGAAAATCAACGCGCTCTTCGCTGAGGTAATAGATGGTCAGCAACTCTTTGCCGAAAATTGGCTCAACCGCCACAAACTTCATCGCAAGCCCACTCGCGTGAAGCATCTCTTTGATTGCGGGACCGAGCGCTGCGGCCTCCGACTGCACCGAGTTCCACTGAGCGAGATCGTGGGTTGTAGCGATCCGATCGATGCGGCCCGTGTCGTGAAATGGATACGCCTTGCCACCTGAATTCTCGATGTACTCAAGCATCTCCTGGCGCGACACACTCTTCGAACAGCCTGAGTTCGAACACGCTGTGGTGAGCATCTCAACCACTTCGGTTCCGCGATGGGTATGTGCAACCAGTTTCGTGCCGCAACCCGGCTTGGCGCTTCCCGCGTACGGAAGTTCGGCGACCCACTTCATGCGTCCGCCGCGCACGACGATCGAGGTCGGTGCTTTCAAGGCAGCATAAATCTCTGCATCGGTCCGCCCCGATCGAAACGCGGGGTCCCCGTCACGCTCAAAGATCGGAAGGGGGTGAATTGACATTGTTACTTCTTGCGCACGGCGCGCCGCTGATGCATGTCATCGGGATCGCGTTTGCGTTCACTGAAGATCAACTTGATCGGCACTTCGCTATAAGGAACCTCTTCGCGAAGGCGATTGAGCAAGTATCGCTCATATGCCCCCTCGAAGAGCGATGGCTTGTTGACCACCATCGCGATTGTCGGCGGGTTCGTTTCGATCTGCGAGATGTAATAGATCTTCGCGAGTGTGCCGAGCTTCGACGATGGTCCACGGCCAGTCAGAATCTCTTGGACGAGTGCATTGAGTTTGCCTGTCGTCTCGCGGTGGCCCGCTTGCGTGTGCAGGTTGAACGCCATCGAAATCGCATCGTTGATGTTGTCCCCCCGTTTGGCGCTCACAAAGACGATTGGCGCAAAGTTCAACATCGGAAGCTCTTGCGTGAGGTACGCGAGGTAGTCCGAGGTTGTGCGTCCCGCGGTGACGAGATCCCACTTGTTGACGACGATGACCGTTGGTTTGAAGGCCTCCATCAGTGATCCGGCAAGTTGCTTCTCGATCTGTGAGACTGGCTCGGTGGCATCGAGCAGCAAAAGCGCAACATCCGCGCGGCGAATCGAGACTTCGGTGCGATTGTGCGAGTAGTACTCAACATCGTCAGTCCACGACTTGCGCTTACGGATGCCGGCTGTGTCAATGGCAATAAACGTTCGACCCTCGGACTCGAAGCGGACGTCAACCGAATCGCGCGTGGTTCCAGCGATCTCGCTGACGATCACCCGCTGTGCACCAGCGAGCGCGTTCACCAAGCTGCTCTTGCCGGCGTTGCGCCGTCCGACGATCGCGACCTTCATGTCGGGTGACACAGCACTCTCTTGAGGACGTGACTCGAGCCGGCGCCAGATCTCTTCGATGAGCGTGCGCATCCCCATTCCCGACTTGGTCGAGACGCCAAAGGTGTCGCCGAACCCAAGTGCTGAGGCTTCCGCCGCGTGCATCTCCCACGATGGCCCGTCGACTTTGTTGGCGACCTGCAGGATGCGGTCGGTCGCACCTCCGCGGCGAAGAAGTTGTGCGATGCGTTCGTCGAGCGATGTGATTCCGCTTTGCGCATCGACCGTGAAAAGCACGATTGCCGCACCAGCCACCGCGCTGAGAATCTGTTGCTCAATATCTGGAGCGAGCGAAGCGAGGTCTTTGCCCGCATCGTCGAATCGCTTGCCCTCGGCGGTATAGATGCCGAAACCGCCGGTGTCGCAGAGTTCGGCAGCGCGAGGCAGCGCATCGTCGGCAGACTCCGCAGGGGGAGCAATCGTGATCACAGTCGAAATGCGATCGCGTGTGACGCCAGGAGTTGGATCGACTATCGAAATCCGCTCACCCGCGATTCGGTTGAAAAGACTCGACTTGCCCACATTGGGGCGTCCGACGATGGCAATCACGGGAAGCATGGAGGATTTCAAGCATAGTCGCAGGGACACGCGACCAACCCACGGTCACATTCGCACGCGTGCAACGAATCCAAACTTGCGGCACAGGGGTCCTTGTTCGCGGCGCATGAGTCTGAGAGCTGCTTTGACTCCGGCTATGTTGCGCTTCTCGTAATGCAGCATTGTGAGCCAATAGGTCTCAAAGATCGTTGCTTCGAGCCAGGGCACTTCGCCTGTGAACCCACTGACGCACAGGGCGCCTGTGCGCTTGAGGAAGCGCGAGAGTCGTGCAGGTGACACCTTTAAGAAACGACACCCAGAAAAGTGCAGGATGCGTCCGCGACAGCGTCCCGCGAGAAGCGTTTCGAGATCGTCGAGCGAGATGCGTTCGAAGGGAACGCGCATGTCGCCAGGCAGCAACTCGGCCGGGCGCGAATGGATTGCGAACCACAAGAGGTCAAACTGCCGGTACCGCGTCTGAAACCAGCGGCGAAGGTAGAACTCGATTTCGGCGCGCGTCGCAACATCACGCAGCACATATGGGATGCGCGCGTCGCTGCTCTTCATCAAGTCGAGCACCGGACGCATCGACATCGGATTGACGAGTCCGAACCAATCCGCTTCGAGGCAGAAGACGCCAGGGGTGTGCGGCATGGGTGTGGAGTGTAGGAACGCGCGTGTGGTCGGCCCGACACGTTGGGTCCTATCATTGAATCATGTCAGATCACGCCAGATCGCACCCAGTAGACGACCGCTGCGAGGCGGCACACGCGGCGGTGCTGCGCGCACAATCGGCGAGCACGAAGCTCGCGACACTCGACGCAATGTGGCACTCAGCGGTGACACTCGTCCGGTGCGGCGTCGCAGAGCAGCACCCAGAGTGGTCATCCCGCGAGATTTCGCTTGAGACCGCGCGACGCATGGCGCGTAGGCCACGAGCCGATCGGCGCGACTGATGGAACCGACCGAGCTGCTTCGCATCGTCGGAAAGCATCTCGATCAATGCGGCTGCGCTCGATTTGTGACAGGGTCGCTTGCATCAACCGTCTTTGGTGAACCACGCTTCACAAACGACATCGACATTGTCGTGCGAATGGATGCGCACAAAGCTGCGCGCTTCGCGAGCATGTTCACTGGCGATGACTGGTACATCAGTTCTGAGGCCGCGGCGGATGCAGCGCTCCGACACGGAATGTTCAATGTCATTCACGTCCCATCAGGGTTGAAGGCAGACATTGTTGTTGCTCGAGGCACTGCCCACGACGATGCGCGATTTGAGCGCGTGCGCCACATTTCGATGCCAGACGGCCGAACAGAGCCCTTTGCATCGCCAGAGGATGTGATACTGAAGAAGCTCGAGTTCTTTCGTGAGGGCGGATCGTCGAAGCACCTTCGAGACATTGAGTCGATGATCGCTGTGCAGGGGGCAGAATCGTTGGACTGGCCCTATCTCAACGAATGGGCGCAGCGGCTCGGAATCGCGTTAGAACTTGAGCGAGTGCGGCCGAAGCGGTGACGTGAGTATCTGTCACCGCGTAGGGTGGCTACTCCCACTCGTTGGTCGTGAACCAAAGCGTCGACGCGTTGTCGCTCACCCCGCGCGAAAAACATGCTGGCCATGCCATGCGAGCGCATCACGGCTCGGACTCGCAGAGTTGCTGGCAGGCAGTTTCGAAAGAAGCTGTCCGTCGTACGGGTAGTAGCGCCGCCCATTGCGATAGTCGGTGCGAAGCGACGGTGACACACGCACTCTGTAGTCAGGGGTCACTGTCACATAGCCACGATCGAAGAGCGCATGGAACTCTTTCGTCAGCACAAGCCCGTTCTGAAGGTGGTTGCTCCGTGGTCCGAGGTACGGATGGATGTGTGCGGCGTCGAGGACGGGTGTCGTGTGTTCGCCAGTGATCGCACACTGGCCGTCGTACGCGTCGAGCAGGCGAAGCCGGAAGGAAGCCTGGCCCTCACGCACCGCTTGGATTCCACCCTGTCGCATTGCACGATCATCGTCGCTCGGAAGAACGAACCGCTCTCCGAACTCCGCGTCGCGAATCTCGCCGGCGACACCAATGGCGCCGATGAGGCGAGCGACGCGCGCCGGATCGTCTTCATACTTTCCTGCAACTACCGGAGGGGGAAACCCTTCATCCACTCCCCAAGGGATCCATCGTTGTCGCGGCCAAAACTCAGCCGCGCGTAACACCATGCATGCAAGTGGACTCGTCAGCGCCGACGCGTTGGGGGTGCGCAGCGCAGACTCGAAGCTGCGGTGTGTCCGATACGCGCGAATGCGCGCCTCGAAGCGATGCTGGTCTGAGTCGCCATTACCGAGCCCGAATGCGAGCCACGCCTCGTCGAGTGGAAGCATGTGAAATGCCGCAAAGAACCCAACTCCAGCCACTGCGCAATCGGGAGACTTTCGTCGAAAGAAGACAGGAGTTCCAGCGGCAATGGTCGTGAGACGAGGCGCCTTCGAATTCGGAAACCAAAAGTTGACCTCGGGCACGACGCTGGTGCTTGGCCCGAGCGATGCGGCCTGCCTGCTGAGGAACTCGTACCACTGCGCGTCAGTATTAGCGATGTACGGGTACGCGGTCATGGATGAGTTGAGGAGTTCCCCGTCGCGGAACGCACCCTCAGCAGCGACCTTCCCGTCATCGCGGCCGGCTGTTCGAGCCCGATCATCTCAAGCATCGTTGGAGCGATGTCTGCGAGTCGCCCGCCTGTGCGAAGGGTGTGCCCTTGGAACGCACTCCCCACGACGATCAAGGGCACCTCGTAGTTGGTGTGTGCGGTGTGGGGCGATCCAGTGATGGGATCGCGCATCTGTTCAACATTGCCGTGATCGGCGGTGATGATGAGTGACCCACCTCGCGCGAGAACCGCATCAGCGATCGCACCGACGCACTGGTCAACGCATTCGACAGCGACAACGGCAGCCTCAAGATTGCCCGTGTGACCCACCATGTCGCCATTGGCGAAGTTCACAATGATGACATCCTCGCAGTCGCTCGAGGCGATCCGGCTGAGCACGCTGTCGCGCACTCCAGCGGCACTCATTTCGGGTTTGAGGTCATAGGTCGCAACATCGCGCGGACTCGCGATGATCGAGCGGTGCTCCCCCGCGAAGGGTTCCTCGATGTAGTCGTTGAAGAAGAACGTGACATGTGGAAACTTCTCAGTCTCGGCGCAGCGAAACTGCGTGAGCGAATGGTCGGCGAGCCAGCTGCCCAGGATGTCCTTCATGGCTTCGGGCCGATCGAAGATGACATGAACTGGCAATCCCTCTTCGTACTGCGCCATCGTGCAGAAGTACAGGTCGTGCGGCACCCTGCCGCGGTCAAACGCACCGCCCGGCAGCGCGCGAAAGTCACTCTCGTCGTACACGAACGCCTTGGTGATCTCGCGCGGCCGATCGCCTCGATAGTTGAAGAAGATCACACTGTCGCCATCCTCGATCGCGCCGTCGACTCCTTCGATGCGTGTGGGAAGAATGAACTCTTCGCTTGCTTGCGACGGCGACACTGAAGAACCCTCATGTGCAGAGATTGCGTCGAGCGCTGTGCGTGCTGTGTGAGCGCTTCGACCGACTAGACATTCCCATGCCAGTGCGACGCGATCCCAGCGGGTGTCTCGGTCCATCGCGTAGAAGCGACCGATGACTGACGCGATTCGGCCGCCATTCGTGTGCAGTGCCTCTTCGAGCGTTGCAACAAATCCGCGTGCAGAGTGAGGCGAGCAGTCGCGACCGTCGGTGAAAGCGTGCACGAAGAGTTGCGAGGAAGGAAACTGCATCTCGTGTGCCAATTCGAGAATCGCGATGAGGTGCGAGAGGTCGCTGTGCACTTGGCCATTGCTGACGAGTCCCATGATGTGCACCTTGCGACCACGGATCTTGGCACGCGAAAACGCTTCGCGCAGCGTGGCGTTTGCTTCAAACGCGCCAGACCGAATCGCGCGCGTGATACGCATGAGCTCTTGGTCGACGATCCGCCCAGCGCCGATGTTCTGGTGACCAACCTCTGAGTTGCCCATCACGGGGCCATCGGGACCGATCGGCAGCCCGACATCCTCGCCACTCGTGCGAATCAGCACACTCGGATAACTCGCGGTGAGCCGCGCATCGACCGGAGTGCGTGCGAGCGCGATCGCGTTGAATGGGTCATGGGATGGGTGTGGATTTCGACCCCAGCCATCTCGCACAATCAGCACACACGGCGTGTTCACGAGCGCAGGTTTCACGCGATCAAGAATAATCGAACCTGTTGTGGCTACCCTAGCGCGCAGGAGAAACACGACGATGCAGGATGCGGTCGCCAACAGCCAACAGAAGTGTGACACGATGAACGACTCCACGGAAGGAACTCCCGAAGGAACGCTCAAGGACCGCTACGACGCAGTCAAGGGGCGCATCGCCGCCGCCGCCGCGAAGGCGGGCCGCAAGCCCGAGCACATCATGCTCGTCGTCGTCACCAAGACAGCAACGCCAGAACAGATTCGCGAACTCATCTCATACGGCCAGCAAGACTTCGGCGAGAGCCGCGTGCAGCAGCTGATTCAGCGCGCCGCGCAAATCGACGAGCATCTCGCGCGAGTGCGCGAAATGCGAGGGAGTGCTCCCGAAGTGCGTTGGCACATGATCGGTTCGATTCAGCGCAACAAGGTGCGCAAGGCAGTCGAATTGGCGCGACTGATTCACTCGGTCGACAGCTTGCGCCTCGCCGAAGAGATTCATGTCCAAGCAGCACGGCGCGACCAGCCCATTGATGTGCTACTCGAGGTCAACGTGTCAGGTGAGATTTCAAAGCACGGAATCACAGGCGCTGCGGTGCGACATGTTGTGCAGCAACTCGACACGATGGTCAACCTGCGGGTGCGCGGGTTGATGTGCATGGCACCGCTCGAGGGAGGTCGAAGCGAGGCGCGCAAGACCTTTGATCGTGGCTATGAGCTCTTTCACGATGTGCGGCAGACCGGCATCGCCGAAAAGACATTCGATCTTCTATCGATGGGAATGAGTGGAGACTTTGAGGATGCGATCGCCGCCGGCGCGAACATCGTGCGGGTGGGTAGTGCGATCATCGGCGCTGGGAGACCAGAGATTCTCACCGATTCGGTTGGCCAATGAAGGTGGACGCGATGCCGACGACGTGGAACTCATTGCTTCCTGGCAAGTTCATCGTCTTTGATGGACCAGATGGCAGCGGCAAGAGCACGCAACTTCGCCGGTTGGCGCAGGTAGCGCGCGACGCGCGTGTCGAGACCGTCGAAGTGCGCGAGCCCGGCGGAACATCTATTGGCGAGAAAATCAGAGAGGTGTTGCTTGATCCAGCGAACGGCGAGATGGTGACACGCTGCGAGATGCTTCTCTACATGGCGAGTCGGGCACAACTCGTCGAAGAGCGGATCCTTCCAGCGCTCGCGCGAGGGGCGTTCGTTTTGGCGGATCGTTTCATCTCATCGACGCTGGCCTACCAAGGCAGTGCTGGAGGGATCGCAGTGCGGGATGTCATGGCTGTGGGCGACATCGCTATCGGAGGCCGATGGCCAGACCTCGTGGTCATTTTCGACGTCGACTGGGCGACGGCACGGTCACGAATGTCACGCGCCCTCGACCGGATGGAACAGAAGGACGCGGAGTACCACCGGCGTGTACGCGAGGGCTATCTCGACCAAGCACGCGCGAATCCAGAGCGGTATCTCGTGGTTGACTCGACGGTCGACGCCGAACGCGTCTTTGAAGCGGTCAGTACTGGAATGCACGAACGACTCGCGCGTCGCTCGTAACTGTCAACGCGCGCGCAGTCGGTCACCGTGATGCCGCTGGAAGTGGCACACCCATTCTGCCTGCGACCATGCCACAAATGACATCCGTCGCACGGGCAAGATCGTCGTTGACTACGAACGCGTCGAAGACATCACCAGCCCGTGCCCGCGAGATCTCGGAGGTGCTCGCGGCAAACCTCCGTTGGATCGTCGCCTCGTCTTCGCGACCTCGCTGGCGCAAGCGCTGCAAGAGCGCCGCTTCGCTCGGAGGCAGAACGAAGACTCCATACATGTGTGGACAGCGCGCGTGCACTTGTTCGGCCCCTTGCACATCGATGTCAAGAATCGCAAGGCGACCGGCTGCGATGGCCGCTTCAATTGGTGCACGCGGCGAGCCATACCACGAGCGTCCGAACACCTGCGCGAACTCGAGAAACTTGTCGGCAGAGACCCACTCTTGAAACTGATCCTGCGAAATGAAGTGATAGTCGACGCCATCAACCTCGTGCTCACCTGGCGCGCGCGTTGTTGCCGAGATGCTGAAGACTCCACCAAACCTGCGAACGAGTTCGTGGACGATCGATGTCTTGCCGACGCCCGAGGGGCCACTCAGCACCAAAAGCAATCCACGCGTGTTCGTTACCGCCATCAGGCAAGTGTAAAGACCCAATGCAATGGACACCGCAGGGCGGAAAATCTCTCGGGCACTGTAAGAAGTTCACTCTCTTCGCCATGAGTTCTCGCACTGGCAGCGGTTTCGGACCCGGCGTCCGCGAGAAAGTGGGAACACATGCTCGAAGATTCGAATCGACGAGATCGATTGAGTCAGTTTGTTGATCTTGCACGCATCTACAGGAAGTGGACGAAGGTGCAGACAGCACAAGCGCTAGGGCGCGAGCCATCGAAGGTTGTCCCCGAGAGCGGGAATCCAAAACTTGATCTCGTCGTTGGTCTCGCCGAGGCGCTTGATTGGGACATTGGAGACGTCGCGGAAGGCATCTGGCGCGACGAGGCTGAGCAATACGTGAGAGTCGAAGAGACGGCCGCGCGCGGATTTGCCGAACTCGATCGCGAGGCGATCGAGGCGCATCGCGCCGGCGAGTATCGACGCATGACAGACCTTGCGCGAGCAATGCTGCTGGCTGCACAAACCGGCGGAGAGCGCGCAACAGCCGCGAATCGACTCGCAGGCGCGTACGACGGGCTCGGTCGCTACACCAAAGCCCTTGCAGCGCTGCAGCGTGGGGTTGCAGAGCCCGGAGTTCCAGCGCATGTCCGGGTGATGCTTGAGGTCAATCTTGCGAATGCGCACTACACGCTTTGGCATCTCGTCGAAGCAAACGCCGTTGCTGACGCGCTTGTAGGACGGTTCTGTGCGAAACATCCTCAGTCGCGCACAGAACGAGTGATTTTCGCGTTTGGTCACTATGTGCGCGGGCAGGCACAGCGGAGAATGATCGAGGCGGACGCGCTCAGCGGCAACGCACACGCGGAGAGTGCGCGACTTGATCTCGAGACGGCCGCGAACGCATACAAAGCACTCACCGAAGAGTTTGACGATCCCTCGTATGCAGCAATCGCGAACACCTGCTCAGGAGCGATTCTCGAGTGCGACGCAGCGCTCGGACTGATCGATCCGCTGAAGGCGGCCGAGACACTCTCAATGAGCCTCGAACAAGTAGTCGATGTGAGCGCCTATCCGCCGGGGGACTGGCTCGAGAGTTATGGGTGGAGCGCGGTCTTTGGATGCAATGTCGCACTTCGAGGGCTGAGTGGCGCGGAATTGCATCGGTTCATGGCAATCTTCTCGAACAAGGCTGCTGAGATCGCTGAGCGAACAGACAACTGGTCAATGCGGGAGCGCGCCTTCACATTCGAGCATTTGCGTCGGCAGCGAATGAACGAGTCGCTTGGTTACTCGACTGACTGGCTGCTCGACGACGATGATGTTCGCACGGTGGCTGGAACGATGGGACGTTTTCCATCTTTCCGTGAAACGGGATGGAGAATTCTCGAGAACGCCCGGTCGCTTCACACCGCCTGATTGGCAGAAGGAGTCGTTCATGCAATCGCTCAATACACACACAAGCCACTGGGTCCCATCAAGAGTGAGAGTTCGTTGTCGCCTCTCGGCACTCACGATGTGCATCGTCGCGGGATCGCTCGTAGGAGAGATCGCACCCGCATTCGGCGTTCCCCCCAAGCGTTCGACAGCACGCAGCACTGGCGCGCACCGCTTTCCAGCCGCATTCGAGCAGTTCATGGTGATCGAGTATGGCGAGTTGTGGATGCACACGGTGCAAGAGCAGGTCATTCGCCGGATGTTCATCGCCTGGCAGGACAAGCAGAAGCGGTAAGCGCCGTCCAACGATCGTCAGAAGAACACGGTTCGGCGTGTGTCACTGCCAGTGCCACGTCGAACAATCACGCTCCCCGCACGAAACCGTTCGTGCGGGGAGTTGTTTGTTGTCATCAACCGTGGATGACGCGACCTTCGGTCGCGAGTGCCGCCTCATGAATCGCTTCATGCATTGTCGGGTGGGCATGCACCGTCGAGATGATGTCTTCAGCGGTCGCCTCGAGGCGTTTCGCAAGGCCGAGTTCACCAATGAGCTCGCTCGCATCTTCACCAAAGATGTGTGCGCCGAGAATCTCTCCATAGGGATCGCTCGTGATGATCTTGACGAGTCCGTCGGTTGCACCAACGGCGATGGCCTTGCCGTGACCCTTCAGTGAATACTTGCCGACCTTGTACTTGAGCCCCTTCGCCTTCGCATCGCGCTCGGTGAGTCCAATCGACGCGATCTGCGGGTTGCAGTAGGTGCACCCTGGAATCGACGCATAGTCGACGCCGAGTGTGTGGTGTCCCTGCATGCGCTCGACGCACGCGACTGCTTCTTCACTCGAGACATGCGCGAGCCACGGTGGTCCGACCACATCGCCGATCGCGTAGATGCCACCAACACTCGTCTTGTAGGTCGGCTCTGGCGTGTCGCGGTAGTCGGTCCAGATATGTCCTTTGGCTGGACCTGAGTCGCAGATGCGAATGCCAAGGCTCGGGTCAAAAAGCCCATCAAAGCGAGCGCCGACTCCGATGGCGACGAGCACAACTTCAACGTCGACTGTGTCCGTCTTGGTTTGGTCTTTCACGTCATAAAGCGTGACCTTCGCTCCCGAGCCACTCGTTTCGATCGCCTTCACGCTCGTTCCAACGCGAAACGTCATGCCCTGCGCGGTAAACGTCTTGAGTGCAGCAGCAGAGATGTCGTCATCTTCGATTGGCAGAATGCGATCGACCATCTCGACCACAGTGACCTTTGTGCCAAACGCGTTATAGAAGTACGCAAACTCCATCCCGATCGCGCCCGAGCCGATGATGAGCATCGACGCAGGCCGTGCAGGCAACGTCATCGCTTCAGAGCTTGAGATAATCGTCTTACCATCGCAAGGAGCGAACGGCAGTTGCTTGGGCGCCGCCCCTGTTGCAATGAGCACTTTGTCGGCCGTGATGACTTGCGCGCCACCTTCTCCTGTGCCCTTGTAATACGTGCCGTTGGCTTTGCGGACTTCGACCTTGCATGGACCTGCGGCGGTCTTTCCCGCAACAATCTTCGCATGGCCAACGACATGGTCGATCTTGTTCTTCTTGAAGAGAAAGCCGATGCCAGAGTTGAGCGTGCCAGTAATCGCGCGGCTGCGTCCGACCACTTTGCTCCAATCGACCTTGACGTGTTCGGGCGCGATCTCGATGCCCCACTTTGCTCCGTGCCGAATCGCTTCCATATAGAGCTCTGCGTTGTGCAGCAATGCCTTCGTTGGAATGCATCCCCAGTTCAGGCAGACTCCCCCCAACTTATCGCGCTCGATGCAGCAGACTTTCAATCCCATTTGTGCAGCGCGAATCGCGCCGACATATCCGCCTGGTCCGCCGCCGATCACGATGAGGTCATAGTGCTTGTTGTCAGCCATAGGGGGAGGGATTCTAGCGATCTCATACCCGAGGTTTGCTAGTATCGCCGACCCACGGTTGACCGTGCAAACCTCATGCGAACGGCACTGATCAGCGACATCCATTCGAACCTCTCAGCACTCGAAACGGTGCTCGCAGATATCGACCGTCGCGGAGTCGATCGCATCCTTTCGCTTGGCGATATCGTCGGCTACGGACCAGATCCAAAGGAATGCGTCGACCTCGTGGCGAAGCGCTGCGAGTGGAGCCTGATGGGCAACCACGACTTCGGCGTGCTCTATGAGCCGACGAATTTCAACGCATCCGCCGAGGCGGCCGCCTACTGGACTCGCAGACAACTTGAGCCGCCAAAGCACGAGAATGGCACCGCAGCGGTTGGTTATGACCGCGACGAGGCGGTTCGCCGCTGGGACTTCCTCGGACAACTGCGCGTTCGCGTCGTCTTTGGGCCGTTTCTGTGCGTGCATGGCTCACCAAGGCGTCCGATCAATGAATACATCTTTCCAGAAGACCCAAGCAACAGCAGCAAGAAGCTGACCGACATCTTCAAGCGGATGAAGCCATCGCGGGTCTGCCTTGTAGGACATACACATGTCCCTGGAGTCTTCACTGATGACCCAGACTTTTTGCGCGCCGCCGAGATGCCCGATGGGCTCTACACCTTTTCAGGGCAGGACTCGGTCATTGTGAACCCAGGATCGGTCGGGCAACCACGCGACCTCGATCCTCGTGCCTCGTACGCAATTCTTGAAACAGGCGAAGACTTCAAACCCAAGTCGGTTCAGTTCATTCGACTTGACTATGACATCGAACGCACGGTCGCAAAGATCGCCGCGATTGATGATCTCAATAACTGGCTCGGTGAGCGCCTTCTTGAAGGCCGCTAATTCTCTTTTCGAGGTCGCCCGTGAAGCGTGAAATGAATAAAGGTACGAAGCGGTTTTTACTGACACTCGCGGTGATTTCGTTCGCGCTCGGCATCGTGCTCGTGGTCGTGCAAGGCAAGGGAAGTGCACGTTCGACTGCCTCGACCACCCCAGGAGCAACGCCACGAGCGGCCGAGCCGGTGGCGACCGAAGGACAGGCAGCGCCAGCACCCACAACGCCACCAACGACTGCACCGGCACCAACGATGGCTGCGCTTGCACCGAGTGTCGTTGCGCCGGCGACGAAGTTGATCGCCCGTCCATCGGGCGCGCCGATTGGAACGCCTACGAGTCTCGGATCGCTCGACGCTGCGACCGACCGATTCACGATCGAGTTTGCTCCAACTGGCGCGGGAATTTCCCGCATCGTGTTTAGCGAGTTCTGGCGCAAAGCGGTCGATCGAGAGGCGGCACTCCGCCACAGCGCGGCGGTTGAAGCGAAGGCTGCAATTGTTCCTCCGCTGCCAGCGGCAAGCGAACGGTACGCACTTGCTGAAGTTGGCACGCTGGCGCGGTTCACGGTGCCAATTCTGTCAGCGCACTCGATCGATGTGGACGGTCAGGTCGCATCACTCTTCGGCAAGGTCTGGTCTGAAACGGGGCCTGGAAGTTTCGAGACGGTTCTTGCAGATGAGGCCGGAAACGCTGTGCTTCGCATCCGCCGCTCATTCGCTGTGCGCCCGCAGTCGGGAGCCGGATACGACATCGTGCTCACGCAGACGGTTGAGAATCTGTCGACAATCGCACGCACGGTGAGGATGGTGCAGTACGGGCCGAGTGATCTCACGACGCGAGCCCAAGAGATGATGGATATCCGGCGGTTGCAGTTTGGGTATCTCATGAGTGAAGCGCGCGACCCTGCGCAGAGTTCGGTGATTACGCATGACGCGATGCTTGAAAGAGCTGCGGTCGTGAAGAATGTCACGGCAGGCAAGTTCGATGTTTGGCCCAGTGCGGAGCAGAAGGAACACGCGCAGCACCTGAGCTGGTTCGGCACGACCAACCGATACTTCGCGCTTGCGGTTCACGCGCCGATGTCTGGCGCTGGAGCACTCGCACGAAGCAAGTCGCTCGCGCAGTCCGTGGTGCTGATTCGCGCTTCGCTCGGTGATCCGAGTGCAACCGACGCAACTGGCGAAGCCACGCTCTTCACCGAGTTGCACTCGCCCGCGCGCGAAGTCGCGGCAGGGCAGACGGCAGATTTTTCGCTCGGCGTCTTTGCGGGACCCCTCAAACCTGCCGTGCTCGGCAACGATGCGCCATATAGCGCGCTTGAGATGTCGGGCCTCATCGTCTACTCGATGGGCGGATGTTGTTCGTGGTGCACCTTTGCGTGGCTCGCGAATCTGATGGTGATCTTCCTTGACTTCCTGCACGACTATCTCGTCTTCGACTGGGGAATAGCAATCATCGTGCTCGTGCTTGTGGTGCGACTGATCCTGCATCCCATCAGCAAGAAGTCGCAGGTACAGATGCAGCAAGTCACGCGCGGCCTCGCCGAAATGAAGCCAGAGCTTGAGGCGCTCAAGGCGCGATACGGTGACGATCCCAAGCGCATGCAGCAAGAACAGATGCGCCTCTATAAAGAGAAGGGGATCAATCCGCTCGGATGCGCTGGGGGGTTTCTTCCAACATTCCTTCAGATGCCGATCTGGATGGCGCTGTACGCGGTGCTGTACCTCGCCTTTGAATTGCGACAACAGCCAGCTTTTTTTGGGTTCTTTCAGCTGTTTGGAGGGTGGGAGTTTCTTGGAGACCTCAGTGCCCAGGATCGGTTCATTCCGCTACCGATCTCGCTCAACCTCTACATTCTCACGTTCGAGAGCATCAATCTGCTTCCACTGCTGATGGGCGCCGTCTTCTTCGTGCAGCAGAAGTACATGGCACCTCCGTCGACGACGAAGATGACTCCCGAGCAAGAGCAACAGCAAAAGATGATGCGTGTGATGACCGTCGTCATGTTTCCGGTGATGCTGTATGCCGCACCATCCGGATTGACCCTGTACATCATGACCTCGACGCTTGTTGGAATCTGGGAGAGCAAGATGGTGCGTCGACACATCGAAGAGAGCGCGAAGAACCCAGTCGTCGCAAAAAAGTCAAAGACGCGAGACGCCCTTGGACGTATGTACGAGCGGGCGATGGCGCGCGCACAAGAGAAGCGCACGGCTGGTAAGAGCGGCAGGACCTTCAAAGATCGCGGGTGATCGTGCAGTGGCAGAGCATCGCAACCTCCACGGATGCGATTGTCGCGATCTCGTCGCCGCTGGGGTGCTCGGCGCGAGGCATCATTCGAGTGAGTGGCGACACGTCGTTCGCGCTCGTGCGTGAGCGACTCGTTGGGGGCACACTGACTCCTACCCGCGGCGTGCAACGCGTGCGCGTGTCTCTCACGGTTGCGGGCGAACCGATCGAATTGCCCGCCCTTGCGCTCGTCATGGTTGGGCCGTCGAGTTTCACGGGGCAGGACACAGTTGAGTTACTTGTCGCAGGGCATCCAGACCTGCTGAACTCTCTCGTGGCTGCGTTGTGCGATGCATCGCGCGGTGCTCACGCGGGCCGACGGGCGATCGCGGGCGAGTTCAGCGCGCGCGCATTTCTAAATGGACGAATTGCGATGGACGAGGCTGAAGCGATTGCACTCTCGATTGCTGCAGAGTCTGACGCACAACTTGATGCCGCCAGAACGCTTCGTGAGGGTCGGGTCGGCACTGTCGCCGCCGCTGCAGCGCACGAGTTGACTGGTGCGCTTGCCCTCGTCGAGGCAGGAATCGACTTTAGCGACCAAGAAGATGTCGTTGCGATCTCTGCTGGTGATCTCGTTGGATTGCTTGACGCTGTGTCGGCGTCGCTTGAGACGGTTCTTGACGGATCGACGCCCGAAGAGTCGTTGCGGTCGCTGCCGATTGTCGCACTGCGCGGTGCAACAAATGCAGGCAAGTCAAGTCTCTTCAATGCGCTTCTCTGCCGCGAGCGCGTGGTGACATCCCATCATCCAGGGTCTACCCGCGATGCGATCGTTGAACCGCTCACGCTTCACCGAGGTCGTGAAGCGCTGCTGATGGATCTGCCCGGAATCGAAGATCCTCAACACGCGCTCGATGAGGCGATGCAACAAGTTGCCCACCACGGAAGCGCATCGGCGACAGTGCATCTGTCCTGTGTTGCGTTAAGTGCAGGCGTGGCACGCGACCTTCTCGAAACGCACGCGAGTGATGGCGGTCGTCCAACCGTGAGGGTGTGGACGCAGTCAGACCGAGCTGACGCCGCGACCCGTGCACAGGCGCGCACGCACGGCGGATACATCACAAGCGCACGAACAGGCGAGGGGATCGACGAACTTCGAGAAGCGCTCACACAGCAGCTCGACGAACAAGGATGGATTGGTGGAGCACGCGAAGCTCCGGTGCTGCTCGCGCGTCACCGCGCGGCGATCGTGGACGCGACGCGCGCCATGAGTCGCGCCCGCGATGCGGCGCAGCGGTGCGTCGAAGCGTCTCGGCGCGCGGCAGAACCGGCAGAACTGATCGCGACCGACTTGCGTGAGGCGCTCGATGCGCTTGGAATCGTCGCTGGTCACCGAACCGCAGATGATGTGCTTAGTGCGCTCTTCGCGC
>SYHM01000111.1 GCA_005799205.1 Planctomycetia bacterium
AACCCGACTCAACGCCGAACAACTTGCTGAGGCGCGGGGGCTTCGGGCCCCTTTCGTCGCAAAGGTGCTCTCGTCGCTGTCGCGTGCGGGAATCGTCTCGGGAACCCGTGGACCTGGCGGCGGGTACACGCTCGCGCGCCCTCCAAAGGCCATCACGTTGCGAGAAATCTTCGACCTCTTTGAGCGACCCGACACAGGTACGAACTGCCCGTTCGGCGGAGGAATCTGCGGTGCGGGAGCCCCCTGCGCGCTGCATGATTCGCTCGTTGGCATTCAGTCCAACATGGACATCTTCCTCAATGAGACAACGCTTGAGCGCTTTCGGGTCGCGTATCAAGAACTTGGCCACCGACCAGTGCCAGCGGGAACCAAGCCAAAGAACCCAGGACGCCGAGAGAGTTACCGCGCTCCCAAGAAGGGCAAGTAGCGAGACGCTTCAGCGGGTCGCTGACACTCCATTCGCTCCAACGAGTTCGGGGGGGCGCTGTGCGGACCAACTGGCTGGGTACTTCGCGTCGTCGATTGCAAGCGCGATGGCCGTCGGCGAGAGCGGTCGAAACGTGTCGCACATCACCGCGAGCTCGTTGGTGGAGCGCTGATCCTGCGTCGCTTCGATCGTGCCTGGGTGCGGACCGTGGGGAATTCCTAGCGGATGCAGCGTGAGTGACCCCTCTTCGATTCCTCTGCGCGCGGTGTAGTTGCCCTCGGCATAGAACATGACCTCGTCACTGTCGATGTTTGAGTGTGCATACGGCACCCGAATCGCGTTGGGATGAAAATCGAGCGGGCGCGGGCAGAAACAGCAAATCACGGCGTTGTGGCCTTCGAAGACCTGATGCACCGTTGGAGGCAGGTGCAACTGCCCCACGATGGGAGCGAAGTCGAGCGCATTGAAACAGTACGGCCAACATGCACCGTCGAAGCCGATGATGTCCATCGGATCGTGGAGATAACGGAACGAATGCAAGGCTCCCCGCGCCTTAACGATCACCTCGTAGAGACCACCGACCTTCGCTGACTCTGGAGTTCCGAATGGCCCCTGCGGCGGGCGGATGTCCCGCTCGCAGTAAGGACTGTGCTCGAGAAACTGACCCTCGCCCCCTTGCCGATAGCGCTTGGGTGGACGGATATGCGATCCATTGACGAACTCCATCGTGAGAAACCGCGCTCCAGGCGCATCGAAGTCCATGCGGTAGATCGTTCCCTTTGGAATCACCACGAAATCGCGTGTCGCCATCGTGAGTGATCCAAAGAGGGTGGTGAGCCTTCCACTCCCCCGCTGCATGTAGATGCACTCGTCGGACTGTCCATTCTTGAACAGCGAAGGCATCACCTCGCTCGGCACACAAAGCGATATCTCGACATCGCTGTTTCCCAGCAGCACCTTGCGACCAGTGATCGCGTCTCCCTCTGCGTGTAGATGGTGGGTTCTTAGATGGCGCATTCGAAGCGCGCGCTCTTGAACATAGGTCGGCTCGATCACTTCGCCGAGTTCGCTTGACTCAACCGCGGTCGGCGGATGGCGGTGATAAATCGTGCTGGTGGTTCCAGAAAACCCCTCGGTCCCGAAGACCTCCTCAAATGCGAGGTGCGAGTCGACTTCGTGACGCACATGGCGTTTGCGTGGGATTGATCCGCGTGCGATGTAGTAGCACATGAGTGCCTCCTCGTGAGTTGATGGTGAATTCAGAGATTTCCGCGTCGCTCTTGCTCAAGCTCGAGCGCTTCGAAGAGCGCCTTGAAATTGCCCTTGCCGAAGCCAGTCGCCCCCTTGCGTCCGATGATTTCGATAAAAAGCGTCGGCCGATCCTGCACGGGCTTCGTGAAGACCTGCAGCAGGTACCCCTCATCGTCGCTGTCAAGCAACAGCCCAAGCGACTGCACGAGCGCATGAGGCTCTTCGATTGGGCGTCCGAGGGCTCCCTCAACACGCTCCCACACTCGCTCGTAGTAGGTGGCAGGCAACCCGAGGAAGCTGACCCCGCGTCGACGCAACTCACGCACCGTTGCGAGTGCATCACCCGTACGGAACGCGAGGTGCTGCACACCAGGTGTGCCATCATGCCAATCGAGAAACTCCTGCACCTGGCTCTTGCGCCGTCCTGATGCGGGTTCATTGATCGGAATCTTCACAATGTTTCTGCCGTGCGCGCTGTCCATGACCTTGGACATCAGCGCGGAGTACTCGGTTGAGATGTCCTTGTCGTCGAAGTGCTTGAAGAGTTTGAACCCCAAGACCTCGCTATACCAATCGACCCAACGATTCATTTCACCAAGTCGAACATTGGCCACGCAGTGATCGAGCGCACGCAAGCCACAACTGCGTTGACGGTTCGTCTCGTTCGATGGCTCGTTCACCACCGGCTCATAGGTCGGATCAAATGTCCTTCCGACCAGCCCGTGCTCGTTCGCGCACGCGCCACGGCGGCTCACGAAACTGTGCACGACGCGGCCGAACGCCTCGATTCCCGCTGTGACGACAAGGTCACTTCCCTTGCGTGACTCGCGTGGCTCGTAGGCGCTCGTCGCGCCATTGCGAAGTGCCTGTCGGTAGGCCGCCTCGGCATCGCGCACAGTGAAGGCGATGTCTTTGACACCGTCGCCATACCGAGCGACTTCCTGACTTGCGGGATGAAGCGTGGTCAACCCCGAGGTGAGCGCCAAGCGAATGTCTCCCTGCACCATCAGATGAGTCGCCTCGTCACGGTTTCCCGTCGTGAGGTCACTGAATTGATCGGCCGTGAATCCGAAGTGCGAGCTGTAGTAGGCGCGCGCTTGGAGGGCGTTGCCGACATACATGCGCACATGATCGACCCCGAGCAACTCGATCGGGTCCGCCCCATGTGCAGAGGTTGAAGCGCCCGCAGCCGTCGCCGCGCGCGCGCCATGTGAACCGCAAGACCCCCTTCCTTTGCACCCGCACGCACCAGTGCAGGGTTCAGCGTGATCGCGGAGGTGGGCGAGCCACTGGTCGATTTCACTGAGGTCGTTCAGCACGAAGAGTTGATCCTGAAGTTGATCGATCACGAACGGCGTGTGTGCCACCATCTCGCCGTCGAAGGGCAATCGCGACACGTTGGCGCTTTCAATAGAGCTGCGTGATTCATCTGGCGACGAGACGAGACCAGCGCCAAGCAACCGAACCTTGCCCCCTTCTCGAATGAGCCCGAACTCGATTGTGAACCAAAACACGCGTGTGAGCTGTTCGCGTTCTTTCACTGACGCGCGCAAGCCGGCGTATCCGAAGTCTTCCATGAGCTGGGCAACCTGTGGCACTGCGCACAGTGGCGCATGCCCGAAGATGTCGTGAAACGCGTCGGGCTCGGGAAGGTATCCCTCTTGCTGTGGATCGCGCACAGTGACGGTCACGGGCATGATTCGCTGTGCAAGGCAAGCGAAAAATGCACGGGGAGGCATATAGCCAGTGACTGGTCGAATCTCCCATCCAGTGAGGGCGCGCAGGCGGCGTGACACCTCAATCACATCGGGGACATGCTGCTGATCAAGATTGAGATCGCCTGCGCCCTGTGTCCACAGCGCACTTGCGTGTTCGCGCAGATGCATGCGTTGACGGTCGCACAGTCGCGCCCACAGTTCATGGTGCCGTGGCTCGTAGCCCCCAGGATGTTGATGCACAAAGATCCCATCAATCGGCGGAAGCGGAGCGGACTCATCCTCGAATCGACCGAGCGCAATTCGCGCCGACTCGACTTCGATGGGATCAAGAACCGTGCGCGACGATGACTGGCTAGCAGTGGTCATGGACTGACTCCTCGCAGTGTGCGTGAAGTCAGCATAGCGTGAGATTCTGATCTTTTTGTCTTATTTCGTCGAAACTGGCCGAAATCGAGCTGTTCTCAAGCGCACGAGCGTGTGCGCACGCCGCTACTCCTCGGTCGTACCGAAACTCAGATTAATCACAGCGAAGCACCCGCACCCAAATGCAACGATCACACAGGTTGCGATTGTGCGCCAAAGCGAGTCACTCTTCGAAAAGTCCCAGATTGCAAGAATCGATGCCACCACGCTGACAAGAATGCACAAAGTGATGAGATAAAAGGCGAATGCGCGGACCTTGCGCGGATTCAGAAAACCGCGCGGCTTCTTGGCTGGCTTGGCGACGAAAGCTGAAACGGTTGGTGGCGTGGTCGGGTCACTCATGCGTGGATCCTCCTATGAGAGAGGGTAGCGCGAAGCGTGAGCGAAACCCAACTTGGTCGCCTCATTGCCTACTCGCTCCACGGAATCGTCGAGAGCTCAATGCCGACATTCCGCGCCGAGAACTGCTTCAACGCCCACTCGTCTGAGAAGAGCACGACCGGTTGGTCATCTCGGTCGTTCCCCGTGATCGCATCCGAAAGCACATCCGGAAGCCACTCGGGCGGCGCTCCGGGCTTCCTCCACCACCGTACGAACTTCCAGCGCGCCGACTCAAGTCGAGACTCGGCCCCGTACTCAGACTTCAATCGATACTGCACAACCTCAAACTGCAGTGGACCCACCGCGGTGAGCAATTGCCTCTGAAACTGCCCCGTCCCAATGCGAAGCGTCTGCACGACTCCTTCCTGCAACAACTGGTCGAGACCGAGCTGAAACTTCTTCGAGTTGCCTGGCTGCGGATTGTGGAGGTACGCGAAACACTCTGGAGCAAAGCGTGGAATCTCGTTGTAGACGATGGTGCGATCTTCGGTCAGAGTGTCACCAATTCGAAGCGCATCCTGACCGACAATTCCAACGACATCCCCAGCGCGTCCTTCTTCCACAGTCTCACGCTGCTGCCCAAACAGTTTCTGCGCATTCGAAAGGCGGATGCGCCGTCCAGTCTGCGCATGCACCACCGACATTTCGCGAGTGAATGCGCCAGAGACGACGCGCACAAACGCGATGCGGTCGCGGTGGCGCGGGTCCATGTTGGCCTGAATCTTGAAGACGAATCCGCTGAACTGCGGCTCATCGGGTTGCACAAGCCGATCGCCTGCAGGGCGAGGTCCTGGACCAACCGAGTGCGCGAGAAATCCATCGAGGAGCAACTGCACGCCGAAATTGTTCATCGCACTTCCGAAGTACACCGGCGTGACCTCGCCCGCGGCAACGCGTGCTTCGTCGAAGGTCTCCCCTGCCCCCTGCAACAACTCAATCTCCTCTCGCGCCTGCGCGTACACCGCATCATCAAGGTGTGAGCGCACAGCGTCATCTTCGAGCGAATGCACCCGCACTGGCGCGACAAACGCTCCCGCGCGAGTGCGCTCGAACAGCGACACGGTGTGCGAGAGTCGGTCGTAGACGCCGCGAAAGGTCGGCCCTGAACCGAGCGGCCAATTGACCGGAAAGGCAGTGATTCCAAGGACTGACTCAAGTTCGTCGATCAACGCGAGCGGCTCGCGCGTTGGGCGATCGCACTTGTTCATGAAAGTGAAGATCGGCACGCCACGCCGGCGGCAGACCTCGAACAGCTTGCGAGTCTGCGTCTCGATTCCCTTGGCCGCATCAATCACCATGATGACCGCATCGACAGCCGTGAGTACGCGATAGGTGTCTTCAGAAAAGTCGTTGTGCCCCGGCGTGTCGAGCAGATTGATCCGAAACCCGTTGTAGTCGAACTGCAGCACCGTCGAGCTGACTGAGATTCCTCGCTGTTTCTCGAGTTCCATCCAGTCGCTCGCTGTTGCGCGCTGCGTCTTGCGCGCGGTCACCGACCCCGCAAGGTCGAGCGCGCCGCCATAGAGCAGCAACTTTTCGGTGAGCGTTGTCTTTCCCGCGTCTGGGTGCGAAATGATCGCGAAAGTTCTGCGGGGAATGTGCGTCTTTGCCATGGCTGTTCCGAGAAGAGAATCGGACTGTATCGCAAAGCGCCGCAGTCGCGAGATACAGTCCGCGCGTGAGCGCGCCGAACAACGGTCCCTATCGCACTTTTCGAAAGGTCGGCATTTTTATTCTCGGCGGCACGGTGCTGCTCATTGGGATCGCCCTGCTCGTGCTGCCTGGTCCTGCGTTCATAGTGATTCCTTCGGGGCTTGCGATTCTCGCGATCGAGTTCGCCTGGGCCAAGAGATGGCTTGACAAGGTCAAGGAGTGGGCGGCGCGTGCAGCCGAGGCCGCGAAGGCGAAGCTCAGGCGCACGAAATAGCCGTCGCTGAACTCCTTGCGACAGGCAACCGCGCCTGCTTCCATGCTTCAAATCCCCCGGCGACATTTGCGGCGTTGTATCCCAGTCGGCACAGCATCGAAGTCGCAGCGGCAGATCGGCCGCCGAGCGCGCAGTGCACCAACACCTTCTTGTCGCGCGGAATCTGTGCCAAGTGGCGTGCGAGTCGCGTGTAAGCAACATGCGTTGATCCTGCGATGCAACCGGCGTCGTACTCGCTCTTGCCGCGCACGTCGAGCACGAAGACCCCACCAGCGTTGGCGTCGATCTCTGCGGCCGCATCTTGTACTGAGACCTCTGGAGTGCACTGAAGCGTTGGGGCTTTCGTGATGGCGCTCGGAGGCACGACAGCAATGATGTGGTCGTACCCGATTCGAATGAGCTCGCGAATGATCGCGTCGCTCGCGGATGGTTCGCACACGAGCACGATTTCTTCGTCGGCTCGCACGAACGACCCGACGACCATCGCAAACATCTTGCCCAGTGGCGCGTAGATCGACCCAGCGAGATGGCCATCGCGAAATGCTGGCCACGGGCGGGTGTCAACAACCACGCA
>SYHM01000112.1 GCA_005799205.1 Planctomycetia bacterium
ATGAGCTGCGAGTCGATCCACCGCCCCTCATTGTTGTAGAAGCAACGGTCAGAAAGTTGTTGCACCGTATCGATGCGCTTCTCGGCAAGGCGTTCATCGACAAAGCGATTGTCATATGCGAGCTGCGACTTTCCCTTCATGTCGTTGAAGTTGACTCCCTGGTTGATCGCACCCTCGCCGCTGCGTCGACGACTCGCGTCTTCAAGATTCGAGCTGCACCCTGCGGCAAGCGATTCCCAGTCACCGAGGTTTGTGCCCGCGTTCGCGAAGAACGCTGTGTACTCAGTGAGCACTCCGAATCGAGCGCTGAGCTGCACGATCTCGCCGATCAGTTCCTTGACGCGCGGGTCATTGAGCGGCGGAAGCGATCCGACCGGTCGTCCCGGAGTGTCTGCTGCGAGCTGCCTCACCTCGTCGACAAGTTCAGCGATCCTGCGCGTCGCCCATAGTCGCGCGACATACGCGTGGCGCGTCGTGGCGAGTGCAGGATCGAATGGCACCGTGGCAGCAAGTGGTCCCGATGCAGTCGCGCCAGTGATCGCGAGTGTCGTCGGCGATTCTCCGAGATACGCGCCGAAAACCACCAATTGCTCGCCATCGAAGACGTCGGGGATCCGGCGCGGAGCGAAGTCACGCACGCGACGGGTGTCGATCACGCCGAACTGGTCGCGCGCGGCGAGTGAGACATCGGTGAGCAACGGCCCTCGCAATTGACGAAAGACCTGAGCGACCTTGAGTTCGACGCTTTCGCCTGGCACGATGTAGGTCGTGCGAGCCCTCGTAATGTCCGAGAGGCGGTCGAGCAGTGGCGCGTTGACATCCGCTCCGACACCAATTGTGTAGATGCGCCGGTTGTGCGGATTGCCCTTCTCAACGAGATCGCGGATCGCCCGCTCGGACGTTTGCCCGACCGTTGGCAATCCGTCGGTGAGAAAAAGCACGATAGGGACTGTGCCAGGCACATGCGGTTGCCGAAGCGCCTCGATGAGTGCGTCTGAGATGTTGGTTCCCCCGGATGGGCGCAGGGCGTCGAGGTATGCGCGCGCTTCGGCGACACTCTTGACATTCTGTTCAACTGGTTCTCGCGCAAACATCGAGACGCCATTGGAGTAATCGATGAGGTTGAATCGCTCGCCTGCGCTCAGCCCCTCGACGACCTGAAGCGCCGCAGCCTTGGCTTGATCGAGCTTGCCGCCAGTCATGCTGCCGGAGCGGTCGAGCACGATCGTGACTTCGCGCGCGATGGTCGATCCTGGCTGGTTCGGTGATGCGATTCCTCCCAGCAACATGAAGAAGCCGCCGCCATCGCTCGGGGACGGGTAGGCCACCACACTCGCGGCGGCCCGGTCACGACTCGCACCCGTCACTACGCTCAGCAGAAACGGCCCAGGAGCCCGCTGTGAGTGTGCGCTGAGTGTGAAGTTTCGCTGCGTGGCCGCGCGCTGCGACGTGACTTCGAGCAGCTCATGGCTTGGTGAGTAGACCGCCGCAATCGGGTCAGGTTGCGTGATCGAGAGCGAGACGGTCCACGGAGTGTCATAGCGAAGCGATTCGCTGCGAGGCAGGATGTAGTCGATTCGACCATCCACCGCTGGCAACACTTCGTCCCACTCGATGCGCAGGCGCTGCTGCGCTCCAGGCGCGATTGGAAAGACGCTCGAGCGAACGAGTGTCGCGCCGGCGAACTCAAGCAGTCCAGGATCACGACTCGCCCGAACGATCGAGTCGTAGAGGCGACGCGCCTCGTCGCGCGGCATGACTTGCGCCACTCCCTCGCTCGCAGAGTTCGGGGTGCCTTCGAACGAAAATCGCTTAACCGACGCCCCGGCCGGAACCGGAACGAGGAGCACGGCCTCTGCAACGGCTGGGGACGGGTTCACGACAGTCAGTTCAAGCTGTGTCGAAGCCACGCGATTGTTGATCACGATTCGCGCGTCAACATTCGTCAGTCTGACAGACGCGGCGACCCCTGGCAGAATCGACACGGCTCGATGCTGTGGCACGATGACATGCGTGACGGCTGATGGAATCTCGACGAGTTGTGCCGCGGCGGGGAAGGACAGTGAGAGCAGGAGTGTCGAGTGAACGACGAGAGTCGAAAGGCGGGAGATCAGCATGAGGGAAACATAGAAGCGAGCTCGCGCGCGTTCGACCACGCATTTGTAACGGACTACTACTCTGTCATCATGAACCCTCGGTCTGGAGCTTCCAGTGAGTGCGAAGCAGTTCATGCTGTCATCGCAGAACTCTTTCGCGCGATTTCTTCGAAAGACCTCGATCGCCTTCTCGCCCTATACGCGCCGGAGGCGGTCGCCTTCGATGTGAAACCTCCACTGCAGATCAAGGGCGCTGCGAACTGGCGTGCGCAATGGGCCGAGTGCATGCCCTACCTGCCAGATGGGTTTACGGTCGAGACCCGCGATCTCACGGTGATGGTGTCCCACGACCTCGCGCTTGCGCACTGGCTCTGGCACTTTGTGGGGATGCCGCTCGAGCATCCTGCATCGCAAACCTGGATGCGAGCAACCTCGGGCTATCGAAAGGTTGGCGGCCTGTGGAAGATTGTCCACGAGCACCACTCGGTTCCGTTCGATCCGATGACTTCGCAGGCTGTCTTCACCCTTCAGCCCTAGGTGTAGGTAGATGGCGCGCGCAATGGCATCCCCCCAGCCAGTCACTGCCCGTGATGCGCGCAGGGTGCTGCTGCACCTGCAACGACTTTCGCATGAGCCAATGCGTTCGAGCGCGGCGGCTGTGACGGCACTGGTGTCGCAGTTGGGATATGTACAGATCGATTCAATCAATGCACTTGAGCGGGCACATCACCTGATTCTGGCCACACGGCTTGAGGGATACCGCCACGCGCACCTCGCGCACACACTCGAGCAGTCGCGAACACTCTTCGAGCATTGGACACACGACGCATGCGCGATCCCAACGGCGTGGTATCCGCACTGGAAGCATCGCTTCGCGCGTTACGGCGTGAGAGTGCAATCGAGCGCCTGGTGGAAATCGCAGTTCAAGGGTGATCCTGCACCGACGATCCGTCGCACGCTTGCGCGCGTTCGTCGTGAGGGACCCCTTCGCGCGCGTGACTTCGAGCCACCTGAGAGCCACAGCAGTGGGGGATGGTGGGAGTGGCATCCAGAGAAGGCCGCGCTCGAGCACCTGTGGCGCAGTGGCAAGCTTGCGGTTGTCAAGCGCGAGCGGTTCGAGAAGGTGTACGACCTCGCCGAGCGGGTGCTCCCAGCGTCGCACCATGCGCCAAAGAGTTCAGGTCGCGCGCACCTTGAGTGGGCATGCCGAGAGGCGATCGATCGGCTGGGCATCGCAACTGCGACTGAACTTGCACGGTTCTTTCACTCGGTATCGCCAGCGGAAGCGCGTGCGTGGTGCGCGAAGGCAGTGAAGCGGGCAGAACTTGTGCCGGTCGTTGTTGCCGACGCGCGCAGTGGGCGACCTGTAGCGTGCGTGGCGCTGCCACACTTCAAAGAGCTCGCAGTCGCCCCTCAGCCAGACCGCATCGTTCCGCTCTGCCCATTCGATCCAGTGATCCGCGAGAGAGCGCGAGCCGAACGGCTCTTTGGATTCGAGTATCGATTCGAAGCCTTCACTCCAGCGGCGAAGCGCATCTACGGCTACTACACCCTGCCGCTGCTCGAAGGGGACGAACTCATCGGGCGGATCGATCCCAAGTTCGATCGCGCCAACGGCACGATGACCGTTCGAGGTCCTTGGTGGGTTGACGGCGTTCGAGAGAGCCGACAACGAACGATGCGACTCGCCGCGGCGCTCGATCGGCTCGCTTCACAGATTGGAGCTGCGAAGTGGACTCTTACGGACAGGCTCCCCAAGCACCGAGCATGATGCCGAGGTCGGCTCCATCGGTGTAAAGGTCACCATTCACGTCGGTGGCACCCGAACCCCAACCGCCAAGCAACATGCCCAGATCGGCACCATCGACATACAAGTCGTGGTTGAGGTCGGCTGGACACTGCGCAACGGCCGCGCAACTAAGCGCGAGCGTTCCTGAGCCGCTGGTCGTGCCAGGGGCGCCAACGCGCACATACCAGACGCTTCCCGCGGTGACTGCCCACGAGGCGGTGCTGGTGTAACTCGCGCAGCCCGAGCCATTGTCGGAACATGCGGCGACTGCGGTCGCGGTGCTGGGACATGCGCTTCCGGCGTAGACAGCGATTCGCGTGTCGAATGCCGCAGTGCCGCAGGTGCTCGCCGTTGCGTTGCCCGTGCACGCCGCGGTGTACTTGAACCACACATCCTTGTTGATCGCAACGCCTGCGCCTTCGTTACACGAGGCGGGCAGGGTCGGCGTCGCGGTCGTTGCATAGGTTGTGTCGAACGCGAACGATCCGGCGCCCACAACAGTTGCACTCGCGCATGCGTCATTTGCAGGAGGAGGCGTTGTCCAGCTCATCGTCATCGAGTAATCGTTGCGCGTATCGGAAGAGAGGTAAACACGCATGAGAAGCGTCGTGCCTGGGCCAGGATTTGTGTACGAGAGTGTCTCGTTGTTGACGTTGCCGTTTCGCACAAGGAC
>SYHM01000113.1 GCA_005799205.1 Planctomycetia bacterium
GAAGCCGCCGTAGACGCCGACTCCTGACTTCATGACGTGGAAGATTGTGCGGGTCGCGGAAGTCGTTGGTTTGTAGGTGCCCGCCTTCACCCAGACTTGGTCACCAGAGACTGCGGCGTTCATTGCAGTCGCGACCGCGGCGGGACCGTAGTAGGCATCAGCCCACGATGTGCCGTTGTTGGCACCAGTGGTGAGCGAGCCGTCGACATAGCGGACGGCCCCCGACGCGGCGTGCGCGACGGCGAGGAGTGCGAGCGACGAGACGAGAGTGCAACGTGAAGAGATCATGGTGACCCCACAACCTACTCCCGAAATGGATGAGCGCAACAGTCGGTTGACCGAATACAACGAAATGACCCCAATGGGATTCGAACCCATGTGTCCTCCTTGAAAGGGAGGTGTCGTCGGCTGGGAGCGATGATGGGCAACAGGGCGTGAGCATGCCAGCGACACTAGGCCAAGGCGGTCCCTGGAATTGTCTGATCAGGAATGCTTCAACCGACGCCCCCGCACATAGGTCCCGCGTACTGCCGATTCGCGCGCCAACATGATCACCGCAAACAGGTGCGCGTCGCGCGCGCGCGTCGGATCCGGGTTCGTGTACATGTGCTTCAGTGTCATGCCCATCGTTTGGCACCTCGCCGGATCAAGCACGACAAAGTCGGCTTCTTTGCCAACATCGAAGTTTCCGAATCGATCCTCTTGATCAAGCGCGCGTGCGCCAGCCAGCGTGCCCGTAAACAGCAACTCCGCAGGATGCAGCGCGATGGTCTGCTCATCCGTTGGATATGGATCCATTCCAACTGGAATGCCCTCGGACATATGCGCCTTGAAGCAGGCATTCAAAATCTGCGGGATAAAGAACTCGTCGCCGCCCCCGTAGTCACTGCCAAGACCAATATTCACCCCTGCGGCCACAGTGCGCCGCCACGGCATTGTTCCAGAGCCGAGGAAGAACTGCGAAACAGGACAGTGCGCAATCGAACTTTTGGTCTCGGCCAGCCGAGCAAGTTCTTGGTCGGTGCAGTGCACGCAATGGGCGAGCACACTTCGTTTGCCGAGACAACTCGTGCCCCCCACTCGTGAGTTGGGGAGACACTTTCCGTCATAGATGTCCAAGTAGGAGTCCACCTTGTACATCGCCTTGGCGGTATCAACCTCGCCGGTCTTCGGCCGCGCGTTCTCGTTGAGATGCGATGTGAAGTAGACGCCGCGATCGCGATACTCCGCATACAGCTCGCCCAAGGCGGTCATTGTCCTTGCCGTGACTGAAAGGCTGAACCGCGGGACGATCGCGACAAACTGCAGCGCGTCCTTGCGGGCTTCGGGCGTGAGCGGATGCCACTTCTCGATCTCGGCGCGAACCAATCGGACGGCATCCTCTTCCGATGTCCGTTGTTGAGACCACTCGGGCGCGACCGTCTCCACAGTCCGACCGCACACGATGCGCAATCCGCGCTCCCGCGCCGTCTCAAACAAGCAATCCTGCGCATAGGAGTGCGCGGAACCGAAGATCAACCCCATGGTGGTTCCCGAGTTGATCATTCGGTCACACCACTCAACTGCTGCGACGCGCGCGTACTGGGGATTCGCCAAGAGCGCTTCAGATGGAAACACGCAACCGTGCAACCACTCGAGCAGTTGGCCGCCACCGAAGGCGTCACCACAAAACACCTGCGGATAGTGCATGTGGATGTCCACAAATCCAGGCATGATGTAGCAACCTGTGTGCGCAATGACGGTGGCGCTCGCCAGCGACGCAGGCCGATCGTTCCAGTTGCCGCAATACACAATGAGACCGCTCGCATCAACCGCCAAGGCGCCGTCGGGATACGACTCCAGCGCCTGCGCGGACTCGGTGACAATTGGCGCGCCCGCGATATGGAAGATGTGGCCTCTATGAATGGTGATCATTGCGATGCATCCTCTGCTCGGGTCACGAGTGCACTATGATTGACGCCGTACATCCTGCGGCGTGTACAGCGTCTCGTCAATCCCGCATGAGAGTAGCGCACACTACGAATGCCTCTGTCTTCACCATCGGATTCGGTCGTCACACTCATGACGATGATGAGTTCGCGTACGCACGCCAACACCCAGCCCATTGACTACCTCATCAGGCTCATGATGGCGTCTTCGGGCTACGACGGTTTCATCAACGCCGAGCTGACCCCGTCGAACAACCCAGAGGTGAATGAGTGGCTCTTGGTGCAGCGGTTCAAGTCTCGCCAACAGACCCAGGCATGGTTGGACTCGCCGAGCAACACGATCCTTCTCGCGGAGATCCACGCCCTCCCAGGTGACGACGGCGTGGAGATTCATCACGAGAAGGCGGGGATGATCGTCGCGCAGGGCAGCGTTACCACAGCGATCGCCACGGAGATTCTGCCTGGACAAGAGCGCAGTTACGCAAGTCTGGAGTGCAGAATGCAGGCCGCGCAGGCTCGATTCCCTGGATATCGGGGCGTTCACATTCTGCCGCCCACGGAACGATCACAACGAATGTGGGTCACGCTGATGCGATTTGACACGGTGGAGAATCTGGAGCGCTGGATGGCGTCCCCGGAGCGCGCACAACTTCTAGGAGAAGCGAAGTCGTTCGTGAAGTCAACCGACATCAAGCAGGTCGCGGGCTCGTTTCCTGGCTGGATCCCAACCGATGCCAGCGGCAACAGTCCGCCGAACTGGAAGGCCGGCTTGCTAGTGTTGGTGGGCTTGTATCCAATCGTCACATTCGAGATTCGCTATCTCATGCCGCTGATGGGACCGTGGCCCATGGCCCCAAAGGACTTGCTTGCCAATGCGATCAGCGTTGCACTGACCACGTGGATCACCATGCCGCTCTTCGTGACATGGTTTGGCGGCTGGCTGTTCTTGCCGAGGCAAGCGCCGATGAAAGACCATGTCAAGGGAACCCTGCTTGTCCTCGGTCTCCTGCTCATCGAGACTCTTGCCATGTGGTATGTGATCCCATCGTCATGAGCACGATGCCGCACGAGACGATTTCCACGCACATCGCGGTTGCACTCCTTGCTGGACTGTCTGGCGCTCTCAGCGCATCACTGGCTGCTCAGTCGCCCGAGTCCGCGGCCTCCCCTGCCCCCACGCACCCGGTGCTCGACTCTGTGTCAGGCAATCCCGCTGCAGACAACATTGTCCCTGGGACTGGATTCCTTGGTCGCTCCCTTGGTTTCGACGAGGACTCTGGTCTGCGGGTCGGCGGTCTTTGGCTTGCAGACACAAACGGTCTGCTCAGTGGAGGAGAGGTCCCTGGCGCCTGGAGCTTTAACAGCATGCTGCTGCTTGGCGTCAACGTCGATGCCGAACGCCTCTTGAACCTTCGCGGCGCGTCGTTCGCGGTTCAGTTCATGCAAGTCGACACCCAGCCGACCAATGCGCAGGCTGGAAGTGTGCAGGGGTACAACAGCCTTGACGCATCCGCTGGGACTGTCATGGATCGTTCCCAGTTGTATCAAGCCTGGTACTCGCAGGACTTGTGCGACGACAAAGTCCATGTCCGCGTTGGAAAGCAAGTGCCAACGTATGACTTCGCGAATGTTTCTCGCCCGGTGTCTGCGTCGGATGTCTTGCTCATGATTCCTGCGGTGACCGGGCTGCTCTACACCCCGATCTACGACTTCCCTTCAATGCTTGGTCCCATCGGCGGCTATTACAACTCTGTCTACGGAGTCTCCGTTGGCGTTGAAACCACAGACCACTCCTATGTTCGCGTTGGTATCTATGACGGAAATCTTGCCGACGGCGTGCAGACGGGAGTGACTGGACCAACCTTCAATCAGTACACCTATTCGATCGCCGAAGTGGGACTCGATTGGGTCCTGGATGCCGAGTATCCAGGGGAGTTCGGAATCGGGGCCTGGTATCAGACTGGCGCATTGGAGGTGACCACTGCGACTGGTGACGTGGTGTCGCAAGATGGAACTGGTGGCGTCTACTTTTTCGGAGGCCAGCGAGTCTGGTCCAATGGTGAGCGCGACGATGGCAGATCGGCGCATGAACAATCCATCTCGGCATTCGTTCAGTACGGCATCAACAACTCCACAACGATGTTGATGACTCAATCAGTTGGTGGCGGACTGACGGGGTTCGGACTCGTGCCCTCGCGGCCGCGCGATTCGGCGGGAGTCGGCGCTTCACTTGCGTGGTTGAACCCCAACATCTTCGATCGTTCCAGCGAACTGATGTTTCAGTGCTACTACCAGTTCCACATCACAGATGGCGTCTTCTTTCAACCTGCGCTCACATACATCCCGACACCTGGAGCGAGTCCACGCGTCAACGACTCGCTGGCCATCTCGTTTCGATTGACGACGCTCTTCTGAACCGCGACTCGCGCTCCAACGATTCAACACACAAAAATGACCCTAAAAATGGCGCCTCGCGGTTGACTTTGACTCTCTGAATTGCATCTTTCAGTGATCGCGGAATCGCGTCGATCACCAATCGCTGGCCCCATCCAATGAAAGCGCACAATGCAGAGTTGTAGTCGCCTTCTCAGATCGATTCCACTGATCGCGAGCCTCTCGATCACGGCGTGGGCTGGGGCAACCCCCCCCCCAGCGTTCGCGTACTTCATCGACAATTTCTCGGCAGAGAACATCGAGGCGGCGGTGCCTCAGGGAACGGTCCTCATCGGCTGGGCCACTCCGGCACAGCGACAAGGCATGACCGCGAGTGGCCGAATCGTCGGCGCGTCTGCAGGGCTCGGCGCGTGCCAGTGCAGCACTCCGATCTGGGGCGATCCGACGGCGAGCGCTTCGCTGGCCTACCTTCTCAACCACGCGACTCCCGACATGACCACCCTAGCGGGGCGACTCGCGTTCGCGAACCAGATCCTCGCGGTCGCGGTGGCTCCGACCGAACAACTCGCCTCGGTCGGCTTCCCAGCCGCCGGCGAGGCAACTCCAACAGCGAAAGGCGGGTATGTCCTGTGGGCGCAAGACCTCGAAGGTCGGGTTGATTCCGGGTGCCAGCCGTTCGGTATCGGCCCTTCAGACGCAGCGGCGGTCCTCGCACTCATGTGGGCTGGTCGTGAGGTGCTGGGGTCTGACATGGAGATCATTCCGGTTCTGGCAAGCATCTTTCTGAAGACACCCGCGGCGTGTTGTGATCTGCGATCCGTCCTTGACGGATCGCCTCAAGACAAGTTCGTCAGTGTTCTCAACCTCAAGGGCACTCTGAGTGCAGCGAATCAAACAGAACTGGACTTGGACCACATCGACCTCGTGTCGGCATTACACCTCCTGAGCGCCGAAGGCCACCCGTTGATCGACGGCATCCTGCCCGAACAGTATGCGATCAGTGATTGCGTCATCGCTCCTGATTTTTGCTACACCTGTCAGGAAGTCAATTGCGCGGCAATTCCTGGGAGCTTTTCCAGTGACACCGTGACCTTCTTCGATCGCACGCTGCCGTACGCCATAATGTCCTCGCATGATTGCCCAAACCAGCTGTTTGTGGAGCCGCCTGCGGGTGGTTGCCCCGGATTCGCTGACTCGTCCGCTCCGTGGAAAACCTATTACCGCGGCACGATGCCGTTTCAGGCTGGGGTGTATTGGGCTCAGACCACCATCGACCCCGCGACGGTGTTCGATCCACACCAATATCTGATCCCAACCCCCGCATCATCAGACGGGTCCAACGGGGGGCTCTGTCCTGCCGACATCACTGGAGACAGGACCATCGATGGCTCCGATCTTTCGGTGATGTTGGGATCTTGGGGGTCAGCGACACCAACGAGTCCCGCCGACCTCAATGGCGACTTCGAAGTGAATGCCGCTGACATGACGATTCTTCTCGGAGCGTGGGGAGTCTGCCCCCCCGCCGCTCCGCGCCCCTTGTCTTGGATCAAGGTCCTCGTGGCCGAGGATGTGCCCCCAACTTCGCAAGCAGATCTCCAAACCTATGTCGCGAAAATCCAGGTGCTGGCGCCAGCCCTCGAGCAGATCCATCTGCGCTACCGCCCTGACGGCCCAGGGGATCAGGCCTACGCCGACCTCATTGGCATGTTTCGCGCGGCGTACGGATCGACCCTCGCGATCGGCTTCCATCCCGACAATTCCTCGGGCAGCTGCGCCCAACTGTGGAATTGCCACGACGGTGATTGCGCGACAACGAATGTCGCCACCTGGCAGTGCGTGTTGAGTGCGAGCATCGATGCGATGAATTCGATCAACGCCATCGCTGACCCGTACGCAAGCGGAGAGGGGTTCACGATTTTTTCGCTCGAGCAGAGTTATGTCGAGGACATGTCCAACGACTCTCCCAACTATTGGCTGAGTCACATCAAGGCGACTCTCGGTGGGAGCGCGACATCACTGCGGGCGGTCCACCGAGCGTCTCCACCCGTGAAGTTCGGGACGGTTGGACCGAGCATTGGTGGACCAGAGATCTACGGTCCCAACGGCTTCGATTTCGGATATCCGCAGATGTACAACCTTCGGAAGGCTCTGCCCAGTGGCTTTGGTGAACTTGTCACTGCCACCACACCTTACTTTCCCGCCAACAGCGCCCAGGCATGTATTGACGGCGCATCGTTGCCATACTCCGTGGTCGATGTCGATAGCAACGCCGCGTATGCAAGACCAAAGATCCCATGCTTTGGACCACTCAACGCGCCCAATGTCTACACCTTCAGCGATCCGACCCACCCCGGGCCGGACCCGATACTCGCAGCTGCATATGTCGGGTTCTTACTGACCCAGTACCCACCCGTATCCAACATCATTGAGCTCTCAGGAGCGGAGGTGTTCATGATGTTCTCCGGAGAGCCGGACTTCTTGGGATCCCCAGGATGGACACTCGACAAGATTGACGAGTTCCATCAGCAACTCAATGTGAACTTTGCACTCCTCCAGAGCGTTCCTGGGCTGATCCCCGCTGGAGGTGCCGACCCGAAATCCCTGCAATACGGAATCTGGAACTTCGGTTCGATCCTGGATCGCATCGTTTTGCCCTAAAGCGATTCGGGACCGCCGACGCCCAGTCTGCCACCCGATGTCCACCGCGCGGCAATTCGCATCCGACGTCGCAACCCGGCGTATCGAAATGACCCCAATGGGATTCGAACCCATGTGTCCTCCTTGAAAGGGAGGTGTCCTGGACCAGGCTAGACGATGGGGCCTGCACACAAACACGGCGCGCGCTCTCACTGCGCGCAACAGACAATGACCCCAAGGGGATTTGAACCCCTGTTCCATCCGTGAGAGGGATGTGTCCTAGCCGGGCTAGACGATGAGGCCGAGGGGCAAAGAGTATAGCGTTGGATCGCGCCGCGGCAATCGCTGCGCTCTCGATGTCGCATCACCCACCACTCATCCTCGCCGCAATGGACATCGAGGCCCGCGGTCTGCGCGCAGCGGTCGCTCGCGCAGGAATAACTGCAGATTTCGACACGATCGGAGTCGGTCCAGGAGCAGTCATCAGGTGGTCGCAGATGCGTGCACAAGCGCTCGACCGATGCGCCCCTCGTGGGCGGCGGGTCATCCTCGCTGGGCTCGCGGGCGCCCTCTCGCCGACCCTGCGATTTGGCGCGGTTCACTCCGCGCGCGAGATCATTGATGCGGGAGCGCAGGGCGCACGGCCGAGCGCGAGGTACTTCCCCCCCGTCGCTGAGCCACAAGGCGAACTGCTCGCGAGCGTCGATTGC